>CAIMXN010000233.1 GCA_903845455.1 uncultured beta proteobacterium
GAAAATATCTCTGTGCAATTGGCGCGTGATGACCGTGTACTGTTAATCACTGATGGAGTTACGGAATGCTTCAGTGATTCAAACGAAGCATTTGGTGAAAATAGACTGTTATCTTTGCTGAAGTCACTTACTTCAACAGCGGGGATTGAAGATCTCATAAAAAAAATTGTCATTGAACTAGACTTATTTTCAAACGGAACGCTTGCATCTGATGACATTACAGCGCTAGCAATCCATTTTCTAAGTGAGCCAATACTCAATAACGAAGCAATTTCAGAAATCAATTTAGGAAAATTTAAAGTTCTTCATTAAACGATAGGGTGCTGGTCTCTTAATCAAGTTTAATGTGTGAGTAAGCGTTTTTCTATTTGCGCCACAAAGACCCCAATCAATATACTGAGGACTGCTGTTGGAGTAATCAACTGCTTTGGATTGTGGCCTTTAGAGCCTATCGGGAGAGAGGTTAATTTGACGCTTCTATGGAAATATGTTCGTCAAAAATCTGTCATATTTTTGTAATAATATATTTGATTAATATATTTTTAATTAAACTTTCCCGCTAAGAAAGTCACTCCCTGAGAGAAAAATTGTGGCCTTATTTTTGTCTGTTAAGAATATATATATCCGATGTATTTCAAAAGTCGGTACATTTCTTTCTAAATCTAGAAAAGCGAAAGTTATATTTTTCTCAGTTTCTGCGATTACCTTAGCAGTACTCTCCGTTGGCGTTACTGCTTATTTCGATTTGCCCCCTGGGGCACAGGTAGCGCGATATTTCAATTTAGATACAGAGAATAAAACAGATTTACTAGACGTTGTTGCCATTGCAGATTTCTCGGGCCCAACGCGCATGATTGGCCAAGATCTTGCCCTAGGGTTCAAAGATGCAGCTAGCGCAGGCAAAATTTCTAATGATGTGCGCTTAATCATTAGGGATGATCGCGGGAACGCTGATGCGGTAGCCGCGCTTGCTGATAGTGCTGCAGCTGGATTTAGCACTCTAGCAGTTATAGGCCCAACTCAAGCCATGGGCTATAAAGACATGATTAGTTCATTGGAGGAGGGAATGGTGCCAGGCTTAGTACCGATAAGCCCTCCAAGCATGCATCAAAATGATAAATGGATTTTTGCTCTTCAACCTAGTCAAGAGAGACAGGGCGAGTTCGTTAGTAACTTGCTCCTAAAAACGCAAAAAACCAACTCTATCGCCTTTGTTGTTTTGGAGGGGGATATCAAAAATGGATATGCAGCTGGATTCCAAAAGGTATTTGCTAGAGTTAGTAAAAGTAGCTTTATTCAAAAGGTTTGGCCAAAAAGTAACGACAAAGACGCTATTGCACAATTAGTTAAATCACTATCAGTATTTGATTATGTGGCTTTTTCATTACCAACGGATGATGCTGTTGAGTTGGTAAGAGAATTGAAGGATGCAAATTATGCTGGTCAGCTGATTGGTTTTGGGGGTGCTAGCCTGCCTAACTTTCCTGAACGTTTTGTTCA
>CAIMXN010000234.1 GCA_903845455.1 uncultured beta proteobacterium
GCTAAATTGGCTTTTTGCGCATCCGCATCAGATCGCTTTGGAAAGGCGCCAACCTGCAAGAAATAGATCGCATCAGCTTTAGCTGCAGGCACAGCAAGTTCAGCAGGCTTTTTACCATTTGCCAAATCCGCAATAGGATCTTGCGCCGGCATGGCGGCTGCGGGAGATTTGCCTTGCAGAGGCCTATTGAGATCAACTGGTTCAACAGGCGCTCCTGCCTCCCCTTCCGCTGGCTGGGCTAGTGGCTTAATCGTCAATGGTAAATTTGGGGCCCGAACCCCAGGTTTCTCTTGGGGGGTATTCTTATAAAGGTAAAAAGCAATCACTAGTGCCACGCCCAAGCCAACCCCTAGGCCCAAAATAAAGCCTAAGATAGTACCGCCATATTCGGCATTTTGCCTAATGAAGCCAGTTGGTTGATTCGGTTTTTTCATTATTTCCTCATCTTACATTTTCACTTCAAGATCTGCACATTACATCTTGGCTGGCGCCGATACCCCTAATACTTTTAAACCATTTTCCAGAACTTGGCGAGTAGCCGATAGGAGTGCTAGCCTCGCCAGTTTGAGAGCCTGATCATCTACTAAAACGCGGTCTGCGTTATAAAAGGTGTGAAAATCGCCCGCTAAATCCCGCAAGTAGAATGCCAATGCATGTGGCGCTAAATCAGCAGCCGCATCAGTCAATATCTCTGGATATTCTGCTAGACGCCTTAATAAATGATCTGAAGCCTTGCTCTGCAATAAAGATAGGTCGGCAGATTTCAAATCGGAGGCTTGGCCAGTCCATTGCTGCAAAATCGAGCAAATACGTGCGTGCGCATACTGTACATAGAACACGGGGTTCTCATCATTTTGCTGCAGCGCTAAATCAATATCAAAAACAAATTCAGTATCAGCCTTACGAGAGATCAAGAAAAAGCGTACTGCATCACGACCGCGCTGTAATGCTAAATCTCTTTGTGCAGGGCTCATCTCTGGAGTAATACCACCAGACCATTCGACTAAATCTCGCACAGTGACATAAGAACCAGCGCGTTTAGAAATCTTTACTTCCTCACCATTACGCATCACCGTCACCATCTTATGCAGTACATAGTCTGGGTAAGTCTTCGGAATGTTCCAGCCACGCTTTTGTGCAACCCCTTGCAAACCAGAGCGAACGCGAGAAATCGTGCCATGGTGATCACTACCTTGCACATTAATAACCTTTGCAAATCCCCGCTGCCACTTACTTGCATGATATGCCACATCTGGAACAAAGTAGGTATAGCTGCCATCGGATTTGCGCATGACGCGATCCTTGTCATCGCCATCATCTGTTGACTTCAACCATAAAGCACCATCAGCCTCATACGTTTTACCAATGCCCTGCAAGTCTTGAACAATTTGTGCAACACTGCCATCGGTATATAAAGAGGACTCTAGGTAATAACAATCAAACTTGACACCAAATGTTTTCAAATCGATATCTTGCTCATTGCGCAAATAAGCGACTGCGAACTGACGTATCGCTTCAATCTTTTCAACTGCGGATAAATCAGCGCGATAAGCTGAGGATATTTTGTAGGCCACAGCAATCTCAGCAATATATTCACCGTTATAAGCTTGCTCTGGCCATGCAGCATCACCTGGCTTTAAACCATTTAAGCGCGCTTCCACAGATAAGGCTAAGTTGGCAATCTGTACACCCGCATCGTTGTAATAAAACTCACGATGCACTTTGATGCCTTGAGTTGCTAACAAATTGGCTAAAGCATCGCCAAGCGCCGCTTGACGACCATGACCAACATGCAGTGGACCAGTTGGGTTGGCTGAAACAAACTCAATCAGGGCACTTGTGCTTGGATTGGAGCCGAGGGCAAGCTCGCCATATTGTTGGCCAGCTGTAAGCACCTCTTGAACTACGGCAGTTTTGGCTGCGTTGCTTAAGCGAAAATTAATAAACCCAGGGCCGGCAATTTCACAAGAAGCAATTAGCTCATTAAATCCAGGCTGCTTATGTAAATTTTCTACAAGCGCTTGAGCTAGCTCCCGAGGATTTAGCTTCCAAGCTTTCGAAATCTGCAACGCGATATTGCACGCCACATCGCCATGATCTACCGCCTTAGGACGTTCTAAGCGAGGCTGTAGAGGCTCTCCTAGCCCACGCTCCTGAGCCAAAGCCTGCAAGGCTCCGCTTAGCATCTCAATTAATTGGTTTTTATTGTTTAGCAGCATAGAAGAGTGAGTTTATCAGGTGGTAAGCTATGGAAATGATCTATCAATTTCGCTCCAAAGCAGGCCCAGATGTCATTATGTTGGCCGATCTGACCAAGCGGATATTCAATGTTTTGGGGCGGCCATTAGAGTCTCGGGGAATCCTCACGGTTGAGCAACTCTCAAGCCTCATTATTTCTCTTGAAACGGCTATCTTGAAAGACTTGGAAGAGCGTTCCAAAGCCAGCGATGATGAGGGTTCTGGTCAGCCCAAACTCGCCGATAGACTGGGCCAGCGCGCATACCCTTTCTTAGAACTCATGAAACAGGCTAAAAATAAGGGTGAACCTGTAATGTGGGGCGTTTAGTCTAGTGAGCTAGCTATCTGTCGACGGATATCGTCCACAGATACCCCACGACGTCGTGCCAAATCTTCCGCCTGATCTGCCGATACCTTACCCACATTAAAGTAGCGCGCATCAGGATGAGCTAAATAGAAGCCGCTCACGCTTGAGGCGGGATTCATGGCCATAGACTCAGTCAAGGTCATCCCAATATCCTCTGAACCTAACACCCGCAGTAAATCTTCTTTTACTTCGTGCGCTGGACATGCGGGGTAGCCAGGTGCTGGACGAATGCCACGATATTGCTCATGGATCATTTGATCATTGGTCAAAATCTCATCAGTCGCATAAGCCCAAAGATCTGTTCTAACACGATGGTGCATCAACTCTGCAAAAGCTTCAGCCAAACGATCGGCTAAAGCCTGCAACATAATCGCACTGTAATCATCATGTTTTGCTTGGAACTCGGCGACTTTTTTCTCAACACCATGACCAGTCGTCACCGCAAAGCAACCGAGGTAATCAGCTACACCAGAATCTTTTGGCGCTACATAGTCTGCCAAGCAACGGTTAGGTCTACGCATGCCATCCACCACGGGACGCTCAGCCTGTTGACGCAAGTTATGCCAAACGAATAATGGGTGCTCACGTACTTCATCGCTGTACAGCACGATGTCATCACCAACCGCATTGGCTGGATAAAAAGCAACCACTGCATCAGCCTGCAACCACTGGCCTTTGATCAACCTATCAAGCAATATCTTCGCATCTTCAAATACCTTACGCGCCTCAACACCCACTACCTCATCGTCCAAAATGGCTGGGAACTTGCCGGCCAAATCCCAAGTCTGGAAGAAAGGTGTCCAATCAATATATTTAGCAATGTCACTTAATGCAAAGTTCTTAAAGATTCGACGTCCAATAAACTTAGGCTTCTCGGGTATATAAGTAGCCCAATCAATCAACTCGCGATTCTTGCGTGCAGCTTCTAATGAAATCGTTGGTGCCGCCTTTTTATTGGCATGCTGCTCACGAACACGAACATAGTCATCACGTAAGTCTTGAATGAATTTCTGAGCACTCTCATCAGATAACAAACTCGATGCAACTGAAACAGAGCGTGATGCATCCGGCACATAAACAACTGGGCCATCATAGTGAGGTGCAATCTTCACGGCTGTATGAACGCGTGAAGTAGTAGCACCACCAATCATCAATGGAATTTGGCGTTCACGGAAATAATCATCACGCTGCATCTCTTGCGCCACATAGGTCATCTCCTCTAAAGAAGGAGTGATCAAACCTGAGAGACCAACAATGTCAGCTTTCTCTTCTTTGGCTTTTTGCAAGATCTGTGCGCAAGGAACCATCACGCCCATATTGACGACTTCAAAGTTATTACACTGTAAGACCACCGTCACAATATTTTTACCAATATCGTGAACGTCTCCCTTTACAGTGGCCATCACAATCTTGCCCTTGGCTTTAGCCTCACCACCTGCGGCTACGTGTAGACGCTTCTCTTCCTCAATATATGGAATGAGCAGTGCCACTGCCTGCTTCATCACTCGTGCGCTCTTAACCACTTGAGGTAAGAACATTTTGCCAGCACCGAACAAATCACCGACGACATTCATACCGTCCATAAGTGGCCCTTCAATCACTTCAATTGGTCTGCCTCCTGAGCCCATAATTTGGGCACGCAATTCTTCCGTATCTTCTTCAATAAAAGAAGTGATGCCATGCACTAATGCATGGGTTAAGCGCTCGCGTACAGTAGCATCACGCCATACCAAGTTTTCAACTTGCTTAGCGCCACCGCCTTTAAATTGATCAGCAATGTCGAGTAAACGTTCAGTAGGAGTTTTGCCATCTTTTTCTTTGAAACGATTAAGTACCACATCCTCAACACGCTCACGTAACTCTGGGTCTAAGTCGGCGTAGACACCTAACTGTCCAGCATTCACAATGCCCATGTCCATGCCAGCCTGAACAGCGTGATACAAGAAGACGGTGTGGATAGCTTCACGTACGCGGTCATTACCCCGGAAAGAGAAACTCACATTAGATACGCCACCACTGACTTTTGCACCGGGGAGATTGTCTTTAATCCAACGAGTGGCATTAATAAAATCTACTGCATAGTTATCGTGCTCTTCGATGCCAGTAGCAATCGCAAAGATATTCGGATCAAAAATAATATCTTCAGCAGGAAAGCCGATTTCATTTACCAAAATTTCGTAACAACGCTTGCAAATCTCAGTCTTACGCTTAAAGGTATCCGCCTGACCAAGCTCATCAAAGGCCATGACAACACTCGCAGCACCATAGCGACGAATTAGACGTGCCTGCTTTCTAAATAAATTCTCCCCCTCTTTCAGTGAGATGGAGTTCACGATCGGTTTACCTTGAATGCATTTCAAACCCGCTTCTATGACGCTCCACTTGGAGGAGTCAATCATGATGGGAACACGAGCAATGTCAGGCTCAGAGGCAATTAAATTTAAGAAGCGCGTCATTGCCGCTTCAGAATCCAACATGGCCTCATCCATATTGATATCAATAATCTGTGCACCATTCTCAACTTGCTGTCTTGCGACCACCAGCGCTTCATCAAACTGATTATTGAGAATCATGCGCGAAAATGCTTTTGAACCTGTGACATTGGTACGCTCACCAATATTCACGAAGCCAAGGTTGGCTGTGACGTTGAATGGCTCTAAGCCTGACAATTTCATGGGTGGGATAGTTTTTTGATTCTTCAAATTACTCATACCCCCACCTCTGTACCTTCACGGTAGAAAGGTCGTGGCTTCCGCTTAGCTACTGCATTGGCAATCGCACGAATATGGTCTGGGGTAGTGCCACAACAACCACCCACTAAATTGACTAAACCATCTTTTGCAAAACCATCGACTAAGCTGGAAGTAATTTCAGGAGTCTCGTCAAAACCAGTATCGCTCATCGGGTTTGGTAAGCCGGCATTCGGATAACAAGATACAGCGGCGTCACAAATGCGGGCGAGCTCAGCAATATATGGGCGCATCAAAGCAGCGCCTAACGCACAATTCAAACCAAAAGTCAGTGGCTTAATATGACGTAAGCTATTCCAAAATGCCTCGACAGTTTGCCCAGACAGAATGCGGCCCGAAGCATCAGTTACTGTTCCCGAAATCATTACCGGCAAACGCTCACCCGTCTCTTCAAAAAATTCATCTAAAGCAAACAAGGCAGCTTTGGCATTGAGCGTGTCGAAAATGGTCTCAACCAAAAACAAATCGACGCCACCCTCAAAGAGTCCTTCAATCTGCTCACGATAAGAAGCACACAAGGTATCAAAGGTCACATTACGAGCACCTGGATCATTCACATCTGGCGAAATGCTTGCTGTCTTGGGTGTTGGCCCAATGGCTCCTGCTGCGAAACGAGGCTTGTCAGGGGTGCTGTACTTATCACAGGCTGTACGGGCTAACTGGGCAGAAATGACATTCATCTCGCGTGCCAAACCTGCCATTTTGTAATCCTCTTGAGCAACGGAGGTAGCCCCAAAAGTATTGGTTTCAATAATATCCGCGCCAGCATCTAAATATTGCTCATGAATCTTGCTAATAATCTCTGGTCGGGTCAGCACCAATAACTCGTTGTTACCTTTGATATCACTCGGATGATCGGCGAAGCGGGTATTACTTGGTAGGCCGCGATAATCCGCTTCAGACAACTTATGCTGCTGAATCATGGTGCCCATGGCACCATCCAAAATCAGAATGCGCTGCTTCAAAAGCTCGGGAAGAGCCTGACCTCGTGTATAGGGCTGGGATATACCATTAGATTGCATTACTTAACCGGGAATAATCTCTAGAATCCCTTATTCTATTGGTAAAGCTACCTTTTTATCTAACCTGAGGTCTATATGTTCGGAGCAATGCCAGAATTTAACCAAAGTCTTGAAATGTTTAAAACAATGTGGGGTCAAAGTGGTGCTGGGCAGATGCCAGGCCAATTTCCTTTTACAACCGATAGTTCCAAGGCTGCCGGTGGCTTTGGCGCCTTCCCAGGTCTTGATGTGGATGAGCTTGAAAAACGCATTAAAGACCTTAAGAGTGTTGAGAATTGGCTAAATCTCAATCTCAATATTCTTAAATCGACCATCCAGGGGCTTGAAGTTCAGCATGCCACGATGATGGCGCTTAAATCTTTTGGTGAAGCTGTATCTGCCGCAGGGGCCGCAGCGAGTAGCTCCAGCGAGCCTTCTGGAAGCAAATCTAGCAGCCCTAAACCACGCAAAACCGCAACACGCCGTCCTCGCAAAGCTGGCGATGCAACTTTCCTCGACGAAGTAGGTAATTCAGATGGGCAATAGCCTCCCCCATTGCAAAAGTCATTTGGTGAATATCTAGTTCACGCTTAAACAAGACCGGCACAATCTCTCTAGCATGTGCCGGTTTTTTACATGCTCCAAGGGTGTCTGCCAAGCGGTCATCATGATGCGCTTTTAATTGACCAATCCGAGGCTTCATCCCGGTAAACGGCTTACCATGCGATGGCAATACCAAAGTGTCATCTGGTAACGGTAAATATTTATCGAGAGAATCTAAATAGAGGCCCAAAGGATCAGCCTCAGGATCAGCGTCATAGACACTGACATTCGTTGATATACGTGGCAATAACATATCTCCTGAAATCAACACACCGAGCGCTTCACAAAACAATGAAGCATGCTCAGGCGCATGACCATAACCCATGATGACCTGCCAATGCCGACCACCAATCAAAATCTTTTCGCCCTCAATAATGCGACGATATTGACGCGGTACTCCAGGAACCATATTGCTGTAGTAATTTGACCGCGCCCGAATTTTCTCTAAATCTTCTGGTGTACTCAAACCGTGTTTTTGAAAATGATCTGCAGAGCCACCGCCGCCAACCAGAGCACCTACTGCTGCACCACCCTCTTTGTGGCTTAACCACTGCGCTGTTAAGTAGTCAGTCATGGAAATCCATAAAGGCGCTTTCCAACGTTCACACAACCATTGAGAAAGACCCACATGATCAGGATGCATATGAGTAACAAGTATGCGTAATACTGGCAGACCTTGGAGCTGAGTAGCAAAAATCTGCTCCCACGATGCACGCGTTTCATCATTAGCGATCCCACAATCGACGATCGTCCAGCCTTCTACATCATCAAAACGATCGCGCAAAAGCCACAAGTTAATATGGTCCAAGGCAAAGGGCAAACGCATTCTAAGCCAATACACACCTGAGGCGATCTCAATAGTGCTGCCATTTTCTGGCAATGCCTCCCCTAAGGGATAATGGACAGAATTCTCTGCGTTGGATTGATTGCTAGTATTCATACTGTTTATTCTTCTATTTTTAGGTTTACTTTGACAACAGTTCCATCACCCTGCATTAATTGGTGCGACATCAATCCAAAAAACGGATTTTGCCGCGGCTGTTATCGCACCCTTGCTGAAATTGCAGATTGGTCAGAGCTCTCAGATCCAGAGAAACTCAAGGTTTACGCACAACTTGATGCACGCAAACCAGAACAAACTCAATAAGCCATTTTCGCTCATCATTGATGCTTATGTATTCACATCTACGATAAGACGTCCGCGTACGTTGCCAGCCATTAACTCTGCTGCATATTTGATCGACTCCTCTAAACTAATCTCATGAGAGATCTCGTCTAAGGTTTTGAGATCCACTAATTTACTCAGCTGCTCATAAGCAGCAATCCGTTTTGCCCGAGGCACAGTCACACTATTGATTCCATATAAAGTGACACCACGCAAAATAAAGGGGGCTACAGTCGATGGAAAATCCATACCTTGCGCAAGACCACATGCCGCTACCGCACCATCACTCTTTGTTTGCGCACAAGCATTTGCTAGAGTATGACTACCAACGCTATCGACTACCGCAGCCCAACGCTCTCTTGCTAAGGGCTTTCCTGGCGCAGATAAGGTGGCACGATCAATCACTTCTGCGGCACCTAATTTCTTTAAGTAATCTGCTTCGGCTATACGGCCTGTGCTGGCTACCACTGTAAAACCTAACTTACTCAACAAGGTAATCGCAAAACTACCAACTCCACCCGCTGCGCCAGTCACTAAGATCTCGCCATCACTGGGCTTTAAACCATGCTTTTGCAAAGCCATGACGCATAGCATGGCTGTATAGCCAGCAGTACCGATTGCTAAAGCCTGCTTAGCTGTAAAACCTTGCGGCAGGGGAATGAGCCAATCTGCCTTAATGCGAGCCATCTGCGCTAAGCCACCCCAATGGCCTTCACCTACACCCCAGCCATTCAGCAACACCATATCTCCGACCTTAAAGTCTGGGCTACTGCTTTCAAGAACTTCACCAGCAAAATCAATACCAGGCACCATTGGAAAGCTCCGCACCACAGGGCCCTTACCGGTAATAGCTAAGCCATCCTTGTAATTAAGTGTGGAATATAGGACCTTAACTTTCACATCCCCTTCTGGAAGGCTAGCTTCATCAACCTGAGACAGCACTGCACGATAACCTTGGTCATCCTTATTTACCAAAATAGCTTTAAACATATTCATTCCTTATCAAACCGAGTAATTCCCCACAACAAATCCCTAAAGGGTTTATCCTAACGAGCATTATTGATTATGGGGGTTTTCATGAAAAAAATTCTACTATTAACTGCACTTTCTGGCTCACTGCTCTCTGGCTGCTATTCCACTGAGATCAATATGTCCATGGGTAATATGCGTCTTATCAGTTCTAGCGCTAATCCTCAAGATGTTATGGATTTTGCAACTAAGGCCTGTAAGGGTGATTTTTATCAAGGTGCAAGCTTCCTATCCAAGGCAGGCAAAGAATATCGCTTCAAATGTGTAAAACCTGAAGAGAACGAAATATTGACTCCAATTCCAGGCACAACGATTGAGCCCGAGAAAAAAGCTGATGCTAAATAAGCAAGCAATTGATGGCCCCATTTACCTCGCATGAACTTCGTACTGGATTTGCTTCGTTTTCAACTGGGGTCACTGTTATCACTTGCTTAGATACCGATGGACAAGCCCACGGCATCACCATTAGCTCATTTAATACCGTTTCCTTGGAGCCGCCACTGATTTTGTGGAGCCTCAATAAACACTCTCGTCTGATGTCGTATTTTGAGGTTGGCCATATGCAACTCATTCACGTGCTTGAGCGCTCTCAAGAAGACCTGGCAATGCATTTTGCGAAAGTCAAAGAGAAGCAATTTGAGCGTGTCTCGCACCAAACCGCCAGTAGTGGACTAGAGCAAATCAATGGTTGTGTTGCCTACTATGAATGTGAAACCGTCTCTGTTCATGTAGGTGGCGATCACAATATTATTGTTGCCAAAGTCTTAAGCCTAAAAAATCACCCTGAACTTGAACCGCTGATCTTTGCACGTAGCAAATTTATGGGCCTTGATTTAGCTGAAATAAAAACTGTTTAATTCTATTTAACTCAAAGTCAAAAAGGAAATACTGTGATGCGTTTATGGGGCAGGAAAAGTTCAATCAATGTGCAAAAAGTTTTATGGTGTCTTTCTGAACTTGGTCTCGAGGAAGGCAAAGATTTTGAGCGTATTGATGCAGGTCTGCACTTTGGCCTTAATCGTACCCCTGAGTTTTTAAAACTAAATCCCAATGGTCTTGTGCCAACCCTAGAGGATGGTGACGTCACTCTCTGGGAATCTAATACCATCATGCGCTACCTAGTGAGCCAGCACGATAAACAAAAACAGTTTCCTGCGGATATTGTGAGCCAGTACAGTTCTGAAAAGTGGCTTGACTGGCAAGTAGGTACGATGTGGCCTACATTACGCATTCCTTTTTTAGGATTAACCCGCGTACCTGAAGCAGAACGTCAATATGCATTGATCTATAAATCTTATCAAGATACAAATCAATTGCTTGGTCTGCTCGATCAAACCTTAGCCAATCAAAAATACTGTTCTGGGGATCAATTTCATATTGGCGATATTGCACTAGCGCTTTGTGTACATCGCTGGGTCTTACTAAATAAAGCATTCCCTGAAAAGACAGGTCCAAGACCAGACCTTAAGAACATTGATGCTTGGTTAAAGCGTTTAGAGACTGAAACTCACTTTAACGAGATTGCTGAAAAAGAACTCAATATCGTTAAGTAATTACAGTTGCTTAAACTTGTTCGCATGGTGATCTGCGCCGATGAAGAGGTACATAGCCGGTACTACAAATAGTGTAAACAGTGTACCAATCGATAGGCCTGTAAAAATCACGATACCCATCGATTGACGCCCAGCAGCACCAGCACCTGAAGCAATCACGAGCGGCACTACGCCTAAAACCATCGCAGCAGTTGTCATCAAAATTGGCCTAAGACGTACGCTACTTGCCTCAATAATCGCATCGAGCTTACTCCGTCCTGCTGCTTGTAATTCATTAGCAAATTGAACAATCAGAATGCCGTGCTTACTAATCAGACCCATCAGCGTCACCAACCCAACCTGTGTATAAACGTTGAGGGTTGTCAGGCCAAGATTAATAAAGATCAAAGCACCAAACAAAGCCAGTGGCACAGAAACCAAAATCACAATCGGGTCTCGGAAACTTTCAAACTGTGCAGCTAGCACTAAGAACACAATCAAAATCGCAAAGAACATCGTTACCAAAAAGCCCCCAGACTCAGCCATAAACTGACGGGAAGGACCCGCGTAATCCATGCTGTAACCACTCGGCGCAACCTCTTTCAGAGTCTGGCGCATAAACTCTAACAAATCTGCTTGTGAAATGAACGGTGTACTCACCCCAGAAATCGTCGCTGAATTGAGTTGCTGAAAATGATTAATCGATTGAGGAACCACTTTTTGCTTAATTGAAGCAATGGTGCGCGCCTGAATCATGGCGCCACTTGGTGTCCGAATGTAGTAGTCCAAAATTTGATCAGGATTGAGTCGATCAATTTGCTTTACTTGCGGAATCACTTTATAAGAACGACCGGATACCGAGAAGTAATTGACGTAACCGCCACCAAGTGCGGCAGATAACGCAGCACCAACTTGTTGCTGCGTCATTCCCAAGGCAGCCACTTTTTCCCTATCGATGACTAAGACGTCTTGAGGCTTATCGATTTTGAGATCAGAATCGACAAAGAAGAAATTGCCACTACGTCGTGCTTTATCAAGTACCGCCTGAGAAATCTCGTTGAGTTGGTCATAGGACTCAGTAGTAGTGATTACTACCTGAACAGGTAGGCCTTGTGCACCAGGCAGGGCTGGAAACTGGAAAGCTGCCACGCGAGCACCGGCAATCGTATTCCACTTATTCTGCATATCTTCTTGAAATTTCGTGGCATTACGACTACGTTGATTCCAGTCTTTTAATAGTACGCCTCCAAAACTGCTGGTTGGACTAGTAATTTGGAATATCTGCTCGTACTCTGGTTCTGCACTCGCAATTTGATAGATCTGATCAGCATAAGCCTGCATCTGATTGACCGTACTATTAGGTGGTCCTGAAGCTTGCATCAAGACAATGCCCTGATCTTCAGTGGGTGCTAACTCAGCACGCGCAGTAGCATATAAATAAGCTACGCCACCCAACAGAATGGCCCCCATTACAATAATGACCTGCCATGTGCTCAAAAGATTACGCAAGGTGCTCTGATAGCTGTGATGTACTTTATCAAAGATGCGGTCAATTTTCTGCACAAATGGTGACGCCTCTTGCTCTTCGGTAAAGATACGAGAGCACATCATTGGCGAGAGTGTTAAAGCAATTAAGCCCGAGACTGCGACTGCACTGGCTAAGGTAAAAGCAAACTCAGTAAAGAGCGCGCCTGTTAAACCACCCTGAAAGCCTATAGGGATATACACCGCGATCAACACTACTGTCATCGCTAGGATCGGGCCGCCCAACTCACGCGCCGCAATTAAAGATGCCTCAAGCGGTGACTTACCCTCCTTCATATGGCGATCAACGTTCTCCACCACAATGATGGCGTCATCTACCACCAATCCAATAGCTAGCACCAATGCTAAAAGGGTAAGTAAGTTAATTGAATAGCCTAATACCTGCATCAAAAAGAAAGTACCAATCAAAGAGAGCGGCATTGCAATCACAGGAACTGCCACAGCACGATAACTACCCAAGAATAAATAAATCACAACAGTGACGATCAACAAAGCCTCTAATAAGGTCATCACTACCTCATCAATTGAACTAGTGATGAACATCGTTGAGTCATAAACAACCTTGCCAGTCATACCAATGGGTAATTGCTTTTGAATATCAGGAACTGCATCACGTACCCGTTGCGCAACATCTAATAGATTGGCTTGAGGCGCCACCTTAATCGCAATAAAGACAGATTTCTTGCCGCTAAATGCCACATTAGTGTTGTAGTCTTCGGAACCCATCGTGACATTAGCTACTTGGTCTAGATAGACAATATTGATGCCATCTTTTTTAACAACCAACTTACGAAACTCATCTAATGTATGTAAGTCAGTACCAGCGACCAAATCAACAGCAACCATATCGCCCTTGGTGCTTCCCACCGCAGATAAATAGTTATTAGCAGACATGGCACTGTAGACATCGTCTGCTCCAATACCTAAACCGGCCATCTTTTCACGATCAAGCCAAGCACGTAAGGCGAACTTTCTACCGCCAGTAATCTCAGCGCTCTGCACTCCATCAACAGAATCAAGCTTAGGCTTTACGACGCGCAGTAAATAATCAGTAATTGCATTATTGGGAATGTCATCACTATAAAAGCCCATATACATTGCAGCTGTAGACTGCCCCACTTGCACAGTCAATACGGGCTGCTGAGCCTGCGGAGGTAATTGGTTTTTAACAGCACTAATTTGTGTTTGTATCTGAGTCAATGCCGCATTAGAGTCATAGTTCAACTTCAAAGTAGCAATGATGGTAGAAACACCGCTCACGCTAGTTGAAGATAAGTAGTCTATACCCTGTGCTTGAGCAACTGATGCCTCTAATGGCTGAGTGATAAAGCCCGCAATCGTTTCTGGATCAGCACCATAGTAAGCAGTTGTAATGGTCACAATCGCATTCTGCGTTTGTGGGTATTGATTGACTGGTAATGAGCCAATAGCCTTTAAACCAAATATCAATACAAGCGCACTCACCACCAGTGATAACACTGGTCTGCGGATAAATATGTCAGTCCAATTCATCTACTACTTATTCCTGTGGCTTAGGATCGGGTGAGTTTGCTGGCTGCACCTTATTATTAATAATCAGTGGCGTGCCATTCTTCAACTTCAATTGGCCACTGGTCACAACTGTTGCACCTTCATCAATACCTTTAAGGATTGAGACCTGGTCACCACGAGCAGTACCAGTAGTGACAAAGACTTGCTGAGCTTCAAAAGCGGGATTACCTTGCTTATCTTTTTTGCCAGTAGGTTTGGCAATAAATACTGTAGAGCCATAAGGATTATAGGTCACAGCCGTTTGTGGCAAGGTTAAGAACTTCACTTCATCGCCAAGTTTAATATTCACATTGGCAAACATACCCGGCAGAATTTTTTTATCAGGATTAGCAATTTTTGCCTCTATTTGTATGTTGCGGGTATTAGTGTCCACCTTAGGACTCACTGCGGTAATCTTTCCAGTAAAAATCGTATCTTTAAATGCGTCGGTAGTGACAACAATTTCTTGACCCACCTGAATTTGCTCTGCATTACTTTGTGGCAAGTTGAAATCCACAAATATAGGATCTAGAGTTTGTAATGTGAGTAACTTATCCCCAGGATTAACGAACTGCCCTGGATTAATAGACACAATACCAACGCGCCCACTGAATGGCGCCTTCAAATTCTTCTTGGCGACCAGAGCGATTTGGGCTTCTACTTGCGCTTGCTTAGATTTGGCATCTGCCTTACTGGTATCAAAAACATTCTTACTAATTGCCTGAATCTCTAGCTGTTGCCTATCGCGCTCATTAATAACTTTTGCTAGGTCGGCCATTGCTTTTAATGAATTCAATTGGGCTACATCAGAAGCATCATTCAGTTTAATGAGCAGGTCGCCTTCTTTGACATCTATACCAGACTTAATGGGCACTGATAGTACTAAACCGCCAATCTCAGTGCTGAGATCTACGCCTCTGAAAGCACGTACATTCCCAACACTGGTTAACTTAGGCTGCCATGGCTCTACAGCAATTGCCATGGTTGAAACTGTTGCAGGTGGCAACCCCATACCCGAAATGAAATGCTTGATCATGAAAGTCTTCACCTGATTAAAAGTGAAGATCAGGCCAAGCAATAAAAATACTCCGCATAACATAATGATCATGCGGCGCTGCAAAGGCTCCATAGCCATTAGCTTTTCATGCGCTTTGGTATTACGCCACTTTTGACCCATTCGCGCCCACAAAGCTTTTGCCTTTCCCCGAATGGCCGTTCCTTTTTCGCGGAGCTTCCATTGCACGGCTTTTTGCTTTATCCATGCCCATGAGGCAAGAACCAAAGCAATAAGCTTGTTCTTAATTATTTCCAGAAGTTTCATTTTGATCTTTGTTCGCTATGTCTTTTGGTTGAAATGCTGGGCCGGTACGATTCCACCAACCACCGCCTAATGCCACAAATAAAGCTGCTGTATCGGAAAATCGCGTTGCTTGAGCAGAAACGGACTTGACCTTAGCAAGTTGATATTGATTTTGGTAATACAAAACGGCTAGATAACTTGCTGTACCCAACTTATATTGCTGTTGCACTAAGTCTAATGTTTCGTTCGCAAAACGTTCAGCATCCGATGCTGCCTTTAAAGCTTGGGCACCAGTCTCCAAGGCTCGCAGTGCATTAGCAACCTCCTGAAACGCTTTAAGAACAGTGGCTTGATACTGAAAAGCTGCCTGCTCATAATTGGCAATCGCTCCACGACGTTGAGCCAAAAGCTGACCACCTTGAAATAGTGGCTGCAAAATGCCGCCACCAATGGACCATAAAGAAGAATTCGGGCCAAACAAATTAGCAGAAGTAAGTGCAGCAGAGCCAATGGAACCAGTGATATTAAATTGTGGCAATAAATTAGCGGTGGCAACTCCCACAAAGGCATTTTGTGCTTTTAACTGGGCTTCCGCAGCGCGCACATCAGGGCGCTGGCGCACTAAGTTTGAAGGCACTGAGAGAGGTAATTTTTGTGGCAGTTGCAACTTACCTAAATCAAACTTGGTGATACTGGCATTACTTGGCACCTCACCAATGAGGACTGCCAACTGATTACGTGCAAAAGCTAGGTTTCTCTCGTAATTAAATAGATCGACTTGAGAATTCGAAACAAGGGTTCGCTGTGAAGTAACGTCGACCTTTGATACGGTACCAATTGCCAGCTGCTTTTCAGTGACTTCTGCCAAATTGGTTTGAGCCTTTAAAATTTCTTCAGTTGCCTGCATCTGCTCTCTTAGTGCGGCCTCCTGAATAGCACTCGTAACAATATTAGAAGTTAAAGATAGGTATGCGCCTTCTAGTTGGAATTGTGCAACTTCGGCTTGTGCTCTAACACCCTCAACTGCACGACGTGCCCCGCCAAATACATCTAATTTATAGGTAACGTTTACTGAGGTGTTGTACAAGTTATAAGTATCTGAGCCATACGGAAGCCCATACAAAGCTGAGGGCTGAAGTTGTCGGGCAACACCACCACCCGCACTAATGGCCGGAAAATATTGCCCACCAATTTGTGCGCTCACATTTTCTTGAGCAGCGCGTAATGCAGCATCGGCAGCGCCTAAATTCGGATTTTGTTGGAGCGCTTTTTTAATGAGTAAATCAAGTTCAGGAGATTTGTAGAGTTCCCACCAACCAGCTTCTATATCGGCACCCTCTTCAAACTCTTGCTCTGTACCACCAGGTACACCAGGAGCAGTAGTGAGTTTTTTAGATAAGGTAGTTTCCGTGTAAGAGGAAGTCTTAGGTGCATCAGGTTGCTTAAAATCAGGGCCGACTGCACATGCAGAAAGGCAGCCTGCAAAAACCAATGCAAGATAACGAGATTGTGAAAGTACCTTTGGGGGAAACATGAGTTGCAACAAATATCCTCTTTTACCAGAGTTATTTGAACACAAATTCCAATCCAAGGTTTCGTAACGCCCTGATTTATCTACCTAAATTTGCCCACAGCTAGAAGCAGAAGTCAAACAAAAAATTTATAGTGCTCAGCTAGAAAGTTCACCGAACCGGTTTGGTCCTTGAGAGCCCTTCATGCAAAACCAAACAAGCACCACGAGATTTGCAATGGGCACTAAACCCAGCAAGAGCCACCAGGCACTTTTATCAAGGTCATGAAGTCTTCTTGAGGCAACTGCAAGATGCGGGAGGAGTAGGGCAAAAGCCACTACGCCATACACCGTATCGTTAATAGAAGCAGCAGCGCAACTTACCACGACGATGAATAACATAAACCACCAGTATTCACTTCTAGGCGCTCTGCCATCAAACTTTGCATACTTGGCAAAACAAATGCTAAGAGATTGGCCTAATGTCATTGTCATTTCCTTTCTAAGCTTACAAGGTTAATGTTCTTAGTTTTACTCGACTGTAACGCTCTTCGCTAAGTTTCTTGGCTTATCTACGTCAGTTCCTCTGGCACATGCTGTGTGGTATGCCAAAAGCTGAAGCGGCACAACGTGCAAGATTGGGGAAAGGTTGCCGTAGTGCTCTGGCAAACGTATTACGTTAATACCTTCGCTACTAACTATTTCTGTATCTTGGTCAGCAAAAATATACAGCTTGCCACCACGCGCTTTAACTTCTTGCATATTGGATTTCAATTTTTCCAATAAGACATCATTTGGGGCAACCGTCACCACTGGCATCTTCTCTGTCACTAAAGCGAGGGGGCCATGCTTCAATTCACCAGCGGGATAGGCTTCTGCATGAATATAAGAAATTTCTTTGAGCTTGAGTGCACCCTCTAAGGCGATTGGGTAGTGAAGTCCGCGCCCAAGGAACAAGGCGTTTTCACATTTAGCAAAGGCAGCGCTCCAGGCGATGATCTGAGGCTCTAAGGCTAAAACCGCGTGAAGTGCTTTTGGCAGATGACGCAACTCGCGTAACAACTCTTTTTCTTTTTCGATAGAAATTTTGCCTGCACGCTTTTCAATAGAAACTGCTAAGAGGTAAAGGGCGAGCAACTGAGTAGTAAAAGCTTTCGTAGAAGCAACACCAATCTCAACCCCTGCCTTAGTTAAGAAATGCCAATGGGTTTCTCGTACCATCGCACTACTAGCAACATTGCAAATAGCCAATGTAAATCGATGACCCAAACTCTTAGCATGACGCAATGCCGCCAAGGTATCAGCAGTTTCACCGGACTGAGAAACCACTACAATTAATGTATTTGGATTTGATACAGTATTGCGATAACGGTATTCACTTGCAATCTCAACTTGAGTTGGGATGCCAGCAATATCTTCTAGCCAATACTTGGCAACACAGGCAGAGTAATAGCTAGTACCGCAAGCCAAAATCAAAATCTGATCAAATAACTTCCAGTCTTCTGGATTGGCTCCAAAGAGTTCTGGACCAAATTGTGCAATATTAGCAAGCGTATCGCCAATCGCCCTAGGCTGCTCAAAGATTTCTTTTTGCATGTAATGCTGATATGGCTCAAGATCTACCGACTCAGATTGCGCTGGCATAGGCTTACTCTCTCGCTGCACAACTTTACCCGCTTGATCCACAATTTGCACAGCATTTGCTTTAAGGATGGCCACATCGCCCTCCTCTAAATACATCATGGCATGGGCTCTGCCCGCCAGTGCGAGTGCATCCGAAGCTAGGAAATTTTCATTCTGACCGAGTGCTACAACTAAAGGAGAACCAGCTCGAGCACCAACCAATAACTCAGGACTATCTTGTGCAATCACCCCAATGGCATAAGCACCGTGCAGCTTAGGCAGTACAGCCCTTACAGATGCCGCTAAATCTTGTTGCCCACTTGCTGCATATTGCTGATGCACTAAATGGGCAATCACTTCAGTATCAGTCTCAGAAGTAAATACATATCCAATGGCTTTTAATTCTGAGCGGAGTGATTCGTAATTTTCAATTATGCCGTTGTGAACAACTGCAATCAAACTATTTGAAATATGTGGATGCGCATTTTGCGTATCAGGCTTGCCATGGGTAGCCCAACGAGTATGAGCAATACCAAGTGTCCCGTGAAACTCTTTACCTTGCTCAGCTAATTCTGCGACACGCGCTGTCGTGCGAGCTCTTTCAATGGGGTGTTGAGCATCAGCGCTATTAATAACCGCAAAACCACAAGAGTCATAGCCACGGTACTCAAGGCGACGCAAGCCCTCAACTAAGACATCTACAATATTTTTGTGCGAGACAGCACCAACAATTCCGCACATTATTTTTTACCTTTTGCGGATTTTTTGACTGGCTGCTTAGCAGCTACTTGCTTACTGACCGTCTTTTTCACTTCAACTTTTTTTTCTTTCTTAGCAGGCCTTTGCCACTGTAAAGAAATTTGTTTTGCTCTTGAAACTGTTAATTGATTAGGTGGAGCATCTTTAGTAAGCGTTGTGCCTGCACCCAAAGTGGCACCACGACCAACACGCACTGGCGCAACCAGTTGAGTATCGGAACCAATAAAAACATCATCTTCAATAATGGTTTGGTACTTGTTCACGCCATCGTAGTTACACGTAATCGTTCCAGCGCCAATATTGACTCTAGATCCTACAATGGAATCACCTACATAAGATAAATGATTGGCTTTGCTATTGGCTGCTATCTTGCTGTTCTTGACTTCAACAAAGTTGCCAATGTGAACATCATTTGCTAAGTCAGCGCCTGGGCGTAAGCGCGCGTAAGGACCAATCAGAGATTGGTTCCCAACCTTGGCACCATCAATATGACTATACGCATGAATGGAAACATTTTTACCAATCACGCTATTGCGAATCACGCAGTACGGGCCAATTTTTGTACCAGTTGCCAAAGTAACGCAACCCTCGAAAACACAGCCCACGTCAATAAAAACATCCGTGCCACATTCAAGAGTGCCACGTACATCAATACGCGCAGGGTCAGCTAAGGATACGCCAGCCTCCTCCATGAGTTGCTTAGCAATCATGAGTTGATAGGTGCGCTCCAAGCCAGCAAGCTGATCACGGCTATTAACACCAATAGTTTCAGACTCATCATCTGCCTGAGTTGTACGAATAGGCACACCATCTTTAACAGCCATCGCAATCACGTCAGTTAAGTAATACTCGCCTTGGGCATTACTAGAGCGCAAAGCTTTCAACCATTTCCGTAAAGAATTTGTTGGCAACACCATAATGCCGGTATTAATTTCTTTAATCACTTTCTGGGCGGGAGTGGCATCTTTCTCCTCCACAATTTCAGATACTGAGCTAGCAGCATCGCGCACAATCCGACCGTAACCAGTGGGATTTGCCAGATTTTGGGTAAGTAGTGCCAATGCAGAGTCTTGACCACGCACACCATCAGCCAACTTGGATAGTTTTGCTAAAGTCTTTTTGCTTATAAGGGGTACATCGCCATACAGCACCAAAGTGGGCTCCTGCACATCCAATTTTGGCAAAGCTTGCAATAAAGCATGACCAGTACCTTTTTGTTCTGCTTGCAGCGCAGTAAGCACTTTGGCAAAACTTGAATCTTCCTTGCTGACATTCACTAGAAATTCTTTTACATCCGCCGCGCCATGCCCCACAACAACGATAGGACCAGCTTTAGCTTGTTTGCCCTGCAGGGACAATGCGGTCGTTAGTACATGCTGTAGAAGGGGCTTCCCAGCAAGAGTTTGCAGCACTTTGGGCAAGGCGGATTTCATCCGCTTTCCTTGCCCCGCAGCCAAAATGACGATGTTCATAAAGGAGAATTATAAATCCCCTGAATCATCGTGCCACAGGCTAATTCATCTAATTCTGACTCATCAATTGCCTTGTCTCCAGAAGATCTAGCGGCTATGCCAGATAACTCTGTGGAGATCTCTAGATTCTGGAAGTCAAAAGCCTCACCGTCCATCAAATGAGAGGGTACGATGTGATGCATTGAACGAAAGAGATTTTCAACGCGACCTGGATGCTTTTTTTCCCACTCGCGCAACATTTGTTTCATAGCGCCACGCTGTAAGTTAGGCTGGCTGCCACACAAATCACATGGAATGATGGGGAAATTCATATCAGCCGCATAACGCTCGAGCAATTTCTCTGGCACATAAGCGAGAGGTCGAATCACAATATGCTTGCCATCGTCAGAACGTAATTTAGGGGGCATACCTTTTAGCTTACCTGCATAAAACATATTCAACAGGAGCGTTTCTAAAATGTCGTCGCGATGATGACCCAAAGCAATCTTGGTTACACCCAATTCATCTGCCACTCGATACAAGATGCCACGACGTAACCGTGAGCACAAGCCACAAGTAGTTTTTCCTTCTGGAATGACACGCTTCACAATACTATAAGTATCTTGGTTCTCAATATGAAATGGCACACCTAAAGTCTTTAGGTAATTGGGCAAAATTTCTGCAGGAAAGTTTGGTTGCTTTTGATCTAAATTAACGGCAATGATTTCGAAGTTAATTGGAGCGCGCTCACGCAGCTTCAACAAAATATCGAGCATGGCATAACTATCTTTACCGCCAGATACACAGACCATGACTTTGTCACCATCTTCGATCATGCCAAAGTCGCCAATAGCTTGGCCAACCAAGCGAGACAACTTCTTCTCAAGTTTATTTTCTTCGAAGAGGACTTTGCGAATATCAGTCATAAGGCTTAAATTTGCTTCATCCGAAACACTTCAACGCCGACTGAATGACAATCAGGATATACATCTGGCTTAGCAGTACTTACGCGCGCAGCCAACACCTTTGGATGCAATAGCATGGCAGCAACAATATCATCACAAAAGGTTTCTTGTAAATGGATATGGCCTCGCAACGCCCGTGCCTTAATGGTTTCGCGCATAAAGTCATAATCGACCACCTCATCTAACTGATCATGACTAGGGGTATTCATCGCCAGTGGAATATATAGGTCTACATTCAAAAGTACACGCTGTTCTGCCTTCTTCTCAAAATCATGTACACCAATATTGATATAGATTTCATAATCATGCAAGAACAAACGGCGACAGTCTGCTAAAGCAGGATGAGAAAGAATGGCGTGCATAAATAGGTACTTTATTAATTTGTTTTAAACATCACATCACGTGACGAAGATAGAAGATGTTGACCGCCATCGACATATAAAGTGGTGCCGGTAATAGCGCTAGCCTCTGCCAGAAATACAGCGGCCTTACCAAGATCTGTTGGAGTAGATGATTTGCCCAAGGGCGTCATCTGATGCGCTTTAGAAAATCCTTCTTGTGTTTGATCGCCAGAAGGAAGCGAAATGCCTGGGGCCAATCCCACGACGCGCAAATAAGGGGCAAAATCCATTGCCAAGACCTCAACCGATGTCAGTAATGCAGCCTTAGATAAGGTGTAAGACAAATAATCGGGATTGAGATTCATCAGTTTCTGATCGAGTATCTGAATCACAGATGGCAATGGTTCGCCATCTTCAGTATTGTTGTCTTGAGCGGATTGGCTTGCTTTATTTTTTTGGGCTTCAAACATTAACTGGGCTAACAAGATTGGCGCGGCTAAATTTACTTGCATATGATCTTGCAAACTTTGACTAGTTAGCGGGGAGTTTGAGTTGGCACGATCATATTCAAAAATAGATGCGCTATTCACTACACAATGCAGACCCTGAAACTGCTTCATTACTGCAGTAAATAGGGATTTGATTTCACTTTCATTCGCTAAATTGGCTGGGAATGCTTGTGCCTTACGTCCCAGTTTTTCAATCTGTGCGATCGTCTCTTGGGCTTGGGCCTCGGATCGCCCATAATGAATAGCTACATCCCATCCCCGCTGGGCGAACTGCAAAGCAATTTCGCGACCTAGGCGCTTGGCTGCACCGGTCACTAAAACCGCTTTATTTTGCTGGGATGGGGGGGTTGAACTATGGTTCACTTAAATTCTCTTAGACTAGCGAGCTATGGATATTACCTTGACCAGCCTTGAAATGGAGCATAGCAGGCTCCTTGGCAACAAAATTGCCACTGAAATTACCTCCCAGGGGGGGTGGATCCCCTTTTCCCGTTATATGGAAATGGCCCTATATGAGCCTGGAATGGGTTATTACAGTGCTGGAGCCCATAAACTAGGTGCAGGAGGCGACTTCACGACCGCCCCAGAACTGAGTCCTCTATTTGGGGCAGCTATTGTTTCCACCCTCCTGCCTGTATTGCAAGGTCTCAAAGCTCAGGGCCTTCCTAGCCAAATTTTGGAGTTTGGCGCTGGAACAGGAAAATTGGCTCAATCCATTCTCAGTCGACTAAACGACCTGGGCTTTGTGCTGGATCGTTACGACATTATTGAGATCTCGCCTGATCTAGCGCAAAGGCAACAAGAGGGTCTCAATAAACTGGCAAGTGAATTAAACCTCCGCACTAAATGCTCTTGGCTCAACACGCTACCAAATAACTTTAAAGGCGTCATTCTGGCCAATGAGGTCATTGACGCCATTCCGTGCGATACCCTGATTTATCAAAATGGCTTTTGGTATTGGTATGGAGTGAGCTTAGCTGCCAATACATTCATTTGGAAAGTAGGCAAGCCTGTGGAGCAAGCCTCATTACCAGAGTGTCTTTTGACTGGAAACTTCTCAGAAGGCTATACCACTGAATTACACCC
>CAIMXN010000235.1 GCA_903845455.1 uncultured beta proteobacterium
CAGACTCCGCAAATACCTTATTAAAGTCTTTAGAAGAACCTCCTGAAAGTACTATCTTCATTTTGCTGGCTGACCGCCTTGATCGTGTCTTGCCCACCATTCGCTCGCGTTGTCGTTTACTAAGCGCCCCAAGACCGGATAGAGCTTCTGGCTTAAGTTGGTTACGCACTCAACTACCACGCATTAGTGGCGCGAAGATGAATGAGGCTGATATTGAATCGATTTATGATGAACAGGGTGGGGCGCCCTATGCTGTCTTTGATTCCCTGCTTGCCCGTCACAATAAAGATGAAAAAGATGAACTAACGATTGCCATACAGGCGTCTCGCTATCTACTTCAGGCCATGTCACAAGGGGTGCGCATCCATTGGTTAGACGCAGCTGAAAAAACGCATAAAGCCCAATTTTCAATCTTACTAGCGACGATGCAACGTTGGATTTCTGATGTGCAAGCCGTAGGTAATAGTTCTGTGCCACGTTATTACCCTAAGCATGAAGCAACTTTGAAGTCGCTTGCCCAGCAATCTCGCACACCCAAATTACTCCGCTTCTGGAAGTCTCTAGTTCTGGCTCGCCGCTCTGAAAATCATCCCTTGGCTACCCGCATTCAGTTAGAAGCGTTGCTTTCTCAATATCAACAGATATTTGAAGACTAAAATGGCGAGCCAATGTTTATAGACTCCCATTGCCATCTCGACTTCCCTGAATTTCAGTCTCGCTTACCAGAGGTTTTGGCCAATATGGCTGAGGCTAAAGTGAAGAATGCGCTCTGTATCTCCGTGGATTTGCCAGATTTCCCTAAAGTTCTCAAACTAGCAGAAGATTATCCCCATCTTTACGCCTCCGTTGGCGTTCATCCAGATTATGAAAACACCCCTGAACCTACTGTTGATTTCTTGGTAGAGACAGCAAAACACCCCAAAATTATTGCCATTGGCGAAACCGGTCTGGATTACTACCGGATGGGTGATCGCAGTTATGAATCGATGGAGTGGCAAAGAGAGCGCTTTAGAGTGCATATTCGCGCTGCAATCGCTTCTGGAAAGCCTTTGATCATCCATACACGCTCAGCCTCTGTAGATACCTTAAAAATCCTTAAAGAGGAGGGCGCCGACCGAATTGGTGGGGTAATGCATTGCTTTACTGAATCTCTTGAAGTGGCTAAAGCTGCCATGGAAATGGGCTTTTATATCTCTTTTTCTGGCATTGTGACCTTTAAGAGTGCCAAAGACCTGCAGGAGACCTGTAGGCAGGTGCCATTAGAACGCATGTTAATTGAGACGGATTCACCTTATTTGGCACCAATCCCATATCGTGGCAAGATTAATGAGCCAGCTTGGGTGGCTAAAGTGGGTGAATTTATAGCCAGCTTGAAAGGCGTTTCCATAGAAAAGCTTGCAAATCAAACTTCAGAAAACTTTTTTAAATGTTTTCAAGTACATAGAGATACTTTATGAAGTTTAATATTAAGTTATCTCTCAATCTTGCACTTTGCTTATTGGTTTATTCGGGGCTTATTTACAGTCAAACTGACGATCAAATCACCAGTTTCACAAAGGCAGCCAAATTTGATGATATCTCTGAGGTGAAAGCACTCGTGAAGGCTGGCGTGAGCCCAAATACTCTAGATCCAAAAGGCAATCCCATGCTTTTCCTGGCAGTAAAGGATAACTCTTTGCAAGTGATAGCTTATTTGGCTAATTTACCGGGGGTCGATGTCAATTTAGTCAATAAAAGTGGTGAAACACCCTTGATGATTGCTTCCATTGAAGGTAATTTGCCAATTGTAAAATACCTAGTTCTCGATAAAAGGGCTGAAATTAACACTTTAGGATGGACGCCTTTGCAATATGCCTGCACTAGAGGTCATTTAGAGCTTGCTCAGTTTCTGGTCGCTAATGGAGCTAAGGTCAATGCACTTAGTCCCAGCGATACCACGGCCTTGATGATGGCTGTTATGTCTGGCAATGAATACTTGGTGAAGTTTCTACTTGATAAAGGCGCTGATCTTAAGTTGCGTAATCAACAAGGGATGACCGCCATTGATTTTGCAGACTTATATGCCAAACCTTGGATAGGAGATGGGCTTAGATCTAGATGGTCAAAACTATATAAAACCCCATATCCAGAAGGCTCCAGCCGTCCATCTACTCATTAGCCATATATACTAATTGCGTATAATCATTATTATGTCAAATAAGAAATCAACCCAATACACTCTATCAAAAATACTATGGATTTAAGTATCTTTAACGACCTCCCCAGCTTTAGGACTCTATTTTCTGAAATCAATACCGATATGGGAAACACCCAGATCTGGCTCATCATCGTTGCTGCCTGTTTGATGCTGGCAATCCATGGTGGTGCCGTGTTAACGATTGCTGGCACATTCCATGCGCTAGATAGACATATGAAAAATCGAAAAATCTATGGGGCGAATTTCCTCTCTTATTTCGTAGCAATCCTATTAATTATCGCTAGCCATTTGACAGAAATTGTGGCGTGGGCCTATCTTTGTGTGGCTTTAAAGGTTTTCCCAACCAATCCCCAAACCTTCTACTTTGCAGGTGAAATGTATACAACCGTTGGATACGGTGATTACAACCTTTCTGAACATTGGCGTATTTTGCCCATCATTATTTCCTTTTCAGGCATCTTCGCTGTTTCCATGTCTGGTGC
>CAIMXN010000236.1 GCA_903845455.1 uncultured beta proteobacterium
ATATCGCCTAAATTACCGATTGGGGTGGCGACCATGTAGAGAGCTCCAGCAGGTAAATCTTGCTGCTTGAGAAATTCAAATGAGCTCAGTTCCATGTATTTAGATTTTGTGTAGGATTGATCAATAAGTAAGAGAATACGTCGCTTTTGGTTTGCTTAGTGGCTTGCGGAAAATCCCCCTGCTTTGGCGCATAATATTGTTATGGATAAAAATACGATTGAACGCTTGCGCAAGCGCGCATCCCAACATTTTTTAGACAGCATTGCAGTAAAGCAAGAGGCTGAAAAAATTCTTCCAGAAGCGGTTGCGCATGGTGTGCTTGCAATGGTCGAATGCTTACGGTCCGGCGGCAAAGTAATGTCCTGTGGAAATGGTGGGTCAGCTGCTGATGCCCAACATTTTGCAGCTGAATTAATTGGTCGTTTTGAACGCGAACGTCAGGAGCTTGCTGCAATTGCATTAACAACGGACACTTCGATCTTGACCGCAGTTGGTAATGACTATAGCTACGATGAGATTTTTAGTAAACAAGTCCGCGGTCTTGGAAAAAAAGGCGATATTCTTTTGGGCATTTCTACATCGGGCAACTCTAAGAATGTGGTGAAGGCGATTGAAGTAGCAAAGAAAATGGGCATCAAAATTATTGCCCTTACTGGCAATGACGGTGGAAAAATTGCGAGCCTCTTAGATAAAGAAGATATTCATCTTTGTGCCCCTTCTACACGTACTGCCCGTATTCAGGAAACACATTTAGTGTTATTACATAGTTTGTGTGATGGTGTTGATCACATGCTGCTCGATTAATAGCATCCTAAAAATATATAGAAAGCATTCATGATGCAAATTAAACTCGCAAGTAAATTACTCATTGCTTTAATTCTCACTTCATTCTTATCGGCATGTGGCGTGCTGGCTGTTGGCGGCGTTGTTGCAAGTGCGGCTGTCCTAGCTGACCGTCGTAGTCCGAACGTGCAGGCTATTGACAAAGGCATCGATCTTGAGGCCGGCAATGCGTTAGCCAAACGATTTGGTGATAACGCCCATATCAACATTACTTCGTTTAATCAAAAAGTCTTGATTACGGGGGAGGTGAAAGACGCCGACATCAAGGGCGAAGCAGACTCTTATGTAAAGGCAATGAAGAATGCTCGTAGCGTTTATAACGAGCTAGTAATTGGCCCTATTAGCACCTATAGTGTACGTGCCAATGACGCATACCTCGAGTCAAAGATAAAAACCCAAATGATTTTTACTGAGCAATTGCCATCGAATTCAATGGCAATTGTTGCCGAAGGGACTAGCGTTTATTTGATGGGAATCTTGACGCAAAAAGAAGCGGCGCTTGCAAAGAAAGTTGCGAGTAATGCTAGTGGTGTGAAAGAAGTCTTTGTTTACTTTGACGTCATCTCTGACGTAGAGAAATCGCGATTAGATAAGCAAGGTAAGGCTGCAGAAACTCAGCCAGCCACTCCACCAACATTTCAATAAGTATTTACAGCGAGAGCAATAGATGGGTTTGAGGTGTGGTAGATGGGGTAAGGTGAGGGTGGCTTCTATGGTCACCCTTCTCTTTGTTTCGGCGCCTACTACGCATGCATCTAGTGAGAACGCTCAAGCATTTGCAATTGCAAAACAAAATGCGTGCTTAGGTTGTCATGCAATGAATAAAAAGGTGGTTGGCCCAAGCTTTCAAGATATCGCCACAAAATATAAAAACAATCCAGGCGCAAACACTTTTTTAAAAAATAAAATTCAAAAAGGGGGCTCAGGATCGTGGGGCGTAGTGCCGATGCCTTCTAACGCTCAGTTGAGCGATACTGAGCTAGCAATCTTGGTACCCTGGATTTTGCAAGGTACACCTAGCAGCCATTAAGACGCTAATGTTGGCCTGCCTAGTAACCATGACCAAGCGTTATTAGAGCGTTTCAAATTTGCTTTGAGTGCGTAATCAAAGTCAG
>CAIMXN010000237.1 GCA_903845455.1 uncultured beta proteobacterium
TAAAATATAAAATGCAGAAAGTATAATAAATAAATAAATAATATCAATATATTCAAGGAATTTAAATTTAATATTATTTTCTGATAATAATGAATAAATTAATATTACTGGAAGCAGTAAAAATTTTATCATTGATTATTTTCTAATAATAACATTTACGAAATCATCATATTGAATCGGCTCTTGATATTCAATACAATAATTCCTAGCCTCTATAGCATCGTTTTTTAATTGCATTTTGCCTGCAATTAGATCTGAGTTAACTGCCCTTAAAAAATCTTCCGTACTGGCTAAATATTTCCTCCAAGAATTTAGCTTATAAAGAGGATCGAGGCTGAGACCCCCCTTATCACATACATATAAGGGGCGAAGACCTGCTATCACCCCCTGAATAACAACACTGCTTCCCCTGTATAAGCACCATGCGGAAGCCTCAAGATCAGCCCCCAATGAATTTTTGGAAATTTGAATATTGCTTGGCATTTTTTTAAATTTAGGATTTTTTTTGGAAAAATCAACAAAGTCAAATACTGGATGTACGCGAAAAATAAAATTTATATTTGGCATTTTTAAAGCACAACTCATAGCAAAATTAAATATCATCAAGCATTCTGGATATGTTCCATCGGGAATCACTAGGCACCCAAGAGCATTGATAGTTGAATATTTATGATCAAGATTCCACAAAAAGTTCTCACACCTATGAGTGCCTACAGAATAAACCTCTAAACACTTATAATTATGTGAATTTATTAGTTCATCCTTAAGGCCAACCCCAGTAGTTGCGATTACATCCGGGTCATAATTACAGCCTAAGGATCGCTTTAGTGCATGTTGCCTTGGAAAAAGGATGGTGTGCTGATATCCTACGCACCTAATTTTCTCATCAATCTTTCTTGCGGCTGCAAATACTAAGCGCTCCCATGAATGCCCCTCATAGGTCACAACTACAGACTTAGGTTTTAATTTCAAAATTAATCTATATATCTGAAAGTAAAATCTTAAATTAGCTATTGAAAGTGAACTTAAAGCTTGATTTTGAGCAAGCTTAATTACCCTTCTATCAATATCACAGACTGATTCTTTTCTCAATTTTTTAAGCCATCTTATTTGACTCGCTAATAATTTTCTAAGTTTCCACTCTTCACCAATAGAAAGCACTTCATCAAATATGATTCTTATTGTGCGTGTTTCTAAACCCCACTTTCCAGCAATGTTTCCAATGCCGCCAGGTGCTTGATTACGCAAGACAATAGCAGATGAAAAGCCATTTTCATTTAACGCATCCCCAAGGTTTCCATAGTAAAAATCTTGTTTAGTGCCAATATGTTCATCAGACACTATATGAGAAACAAGCAATACATCAATTGACTCGGGCAATTCATTGGATGATGTCCACCCCGCAGCTGTCGTTTTGTATTGAATTAACTTCTTAACCGTAAAAAGAAAAGATCTTATTTTTATAAATCTTTTAGGATAGCTAGTATGAAATACTCCATCATATTTAATGAGGTTTACTGGATGTTCATTTAAGAAGTGCAGCCAGCCTATTGCCTTAGTATATAAATTAGAAGAAGCATGTAGCAAAATTTTATCGCATGCCTCAAATAAGGCTTTATATTGAAGCTCATTCATTCAAGTGTCCATCCTCGGAAGGAGCTTCGTCAACTAATCAAGAACTCTTCTAAATAAATTAAATATGGAAATTTGCTGCAAGCGCATCTGTATAAAACATTTGGACAGTTTCTAATGAATATTGATCTAAATCTTTGCCAACCAATTCCAACTTCTTCAAAACATCGTTGGTCACGGTAATGATATGGCATCCAATATCATCAGCTTGAAAAATATTTAGCAGCTCTCTTGGGCTAGCCCATATGAGTTCAATATTTGGCGTTTCTTTTAATAAGCCAACAGCCGCTCTCATTTGAGGAACTGGGTCAATGCCAGTATCTGCAACGCGTCCCGCAAATACTGAAATGTAGCATGGAGTTGATGTATGCAATCTTTCGGCTACTTTTTTAACTTGATCATTTGTCATTAATGCAGTCACATTAAGCTTAACCCCCTGATTTGACAGCTTATTAACCAAGTCATATGCAGGCTCTTGCTTCGTATTTGTCACTGGGATTTTTACATAAACATTCTCGCCCCAGCTTGCTATTTCAAGGGCCTGCCTCTCCATCTCATTGAAATCATCTGAAAAAACTTCAAATGATATTGGCTTCTGCTTTATTTCTGAAAGAATATCCAAAGCAAAGTTCTTATAGCTCTTAACCCCAGCCTTACGCATCAATGTTGGATTAGTCGTCAATCCTTTAATGAATGTCTTGGATGCCATATCCAACATTCCAGCTTTATCAGCACCATCAGCAAATATCTTAACCTTTAAATCATTAACATTTTTCATTTGAAGTCTTTTATCCTTAACTATTCAATTTTACTTTTGACTAGATTCCCATTTATTAGACATTAACTGCAATCTTGGATCCGATACTAGTAAATGCCATACAACCGCCTGAAAAGACTCGGTGTGGGGCGTAGTCATTTCGGAGTTGACTGTAGGGATGATTACACATGCGTCAGCAACCGATGCCGTATAGCCTCCATTACGGCCCAGTACGCCAATAACTGTGGCACCTACTTCTTTGGCATATTGAACGGCACGAACAATATTTGGACTTATATTTCGATCTAGATCTCCACCCCCAACTGAAAAGACAAAAATCATGTCTTTTGAGGATAACTTGCTCACCTTTAACCAAGCAGCATAAGTAGTTTCCCAGCCCTCATCATTCGTTCGCGCAGTTAATTCGCTCACATTATCACTTGGTGAATATGACTCTATGCCTGCAAGTTTTCGAAAGTCATTCACAGCATGGCCTGCATGCCCCGCTCCACCGCCAACCCCAATCAAAAAGAGTCTGCCCTCCTCTTCGCGCAACTTAACCAATAATTGAGTCATGCGTTCTATAGCGGATACATCCAATTGCTCGATAATTTCTTGCGCCTCTTTTAAATATTGACTAGCAAAATTTAAATTTGTAGTTTTATTCATTAATTTAATCCCTTTATTAAATATTATTAGCAATTATTTACATTGTATTTTGGAGAAACTGAATTGCATTTTGAACGCACATTAATTCCATATTTGAACGTGTTTCAATTGTATTGGTTGCTGAGTGGGGGGTTAGGATTACTTGTTTAAAATCACAAAGTGGTCCTTTATAAGGCTCTTCGCCAAAAACGTCCAATCCAGCACCCGCTAATTTACCAGAACTTAATGCATCAACTAATGCCAACTCATTAACCATTTCACCTCGAGCCAAATTTACTAAATATGCACCACATTTCATTAAATTTAATTCACCAGCAGCTATTAAGCATGCCTTATCAGGCCCCTTAGAAGCGTGTAAAGATACAATATCGGCCGCTGCCAATAACTGCTCTTTTGAAACCAGAGAAACATTGATTTTTTCTGCAATGCCTGCTGCAACCAATGGATCGAATGCAATTACTTTTGCACCAAAAGCATTGCATAGCTCTGCTACGCGCTGACCAATACTCCCAAGCCCTATTAGTCCCACGATTTTCCCAGATAACAAATGGGTTTCCAATCTCTCCCACTTACGATCTCGCATAGAATCAATTTGGCGAGGTAAATTTCTACTTAGAGCCAGAAACATGGTTAGCGCCAATTCGGCAACTGCCTGCGTTGGAATTCCTGGGGTATTTAATACTTCAATCCCACGCTGCTTAGCTGCCTGTATATCAATTGAGTCTATTCCAACACCGCATCGTGAAATGCATCTTAAGTTTGGCAATTTCTCTAAGGCTTTTGCATCATACGACTCCACACCAGCCAAAATGACCTCTGCATCATATGCATTACAGAGTAATTCAGAGCTTGTAATGCGCTTACCTGTATTATGAATTTTATAGGGGTAACCGGACGCCTTTAGCAACTCAAGCGGGCACTTATCATGCTCTGCAAATGATGATAACGCTACAAATATTTGATTCTTCATTTTAAAATTCCACCCAAGTGGTCAGCAATCTCATCTAGATCCAAAAAGAATAGAGGCGGAATTTCGTCAAATTTAAGCCCACTATCGCGCGCCATAAACTGAATACCCGTTTCCAATGCAGCTCGTTGATCTCCTGCGGAATCCCCAATCAACAAGCCATTCTTTGGAGCTATAGAGTTTCGTGAAAGAATATCGCGAATGGCATTTGCCTTTGTCCAAGGAGGGCATCCATACACACCATCAAACCAATGCAATAGACCTCGTTTTTCTAATATTTCGTTCAGTTCATTAGTCGGAGTCACAGAAGCCAAATATAAAGGCATTTGGCCTTTAAACATCTTTAAAAATCTCTCTGCGCCTTTTACCAATCGAACTGTCAAAATATCTTCTAAAACATGTTGAGAGAAATTACTTGCCATATCAGCTTTTAATTTTGTATCTGTACCTCTGCCCATTAATTTTGTGAGGTAATTAAATTTCTCAACCCTGCTTATGGAAACATTATCAGAATGGAACTGCATCATGGCATCTTTATATTGAGGAAATTGACTAAACACTTTTTCAAAAGCTTGTGTCTTAATGTCATTAGACTCAATAACCACCCCATCAAAGTCTAAGACTATTAACTCTATTTGGCTAGACATTCGAACTTCTGCTTAACAAAATTTTCGGGCCTCTCTTTGCAGAGCCCTTGCGCTATCGCCTATAAATAAAATATCAGTCCCTAGCGCAATAAATCGATATCCTTTGGCAATCGCCTGCTCACATTCACCGGCTGCAGTATCAGGGTGCACTAGATGAATCCCAGCTATCAGCCCATGAGCTAGAGTTGCTTTTAACACTTTGTCTTGAGCCTCTAATACACTAGGGTGAGATAGTTGCCCCGGAACACCTAATGACATAGATAAATCATATGGGCCGATAAAAGTACCGTCTATGCCCTCCACCGTAAGAATTTCTTCGATATTCTTGACAGCATCTTTATGCTCGATCTGAACTATGAGAAGCCCATCAGAATTAGCGTTCTTGATGTAATCATCAAAGTTTGCGCCATATCCTTGAGCTCTTGCTAACCCAACTCCACGAAAACCTAAGGGGGGATATTTTGTCATTTTGACCGCAAGCTGTGCATCTTCTTTAGTATTGATAGAAGGCACTAATACGCCAGCAGCCCCAGAATCTAAAACAGCTTTCGCTTGTATGGGATCATTCCAGGCAAGCCTCACCAAAGGTATTGAACCGCGTTGCTCGATTGCAATAACCATGCGTAAAACTTCTGAAACATCTATTGCGGTATGTTCGGTCTCTATAACAACCCAGTCATAACCTGCCATCGCGAGTATTTCTGCAATGGATGGATGCGCCATTGACATCCACGACCCAATAGAGGTTTGACCATCTCGAATTTTGTCTTTAATTTTTCTGGCTAGCACTTTATTTAATCCTTTTAATTACTAATCTAGCAAATGAGCTCAGTCGTTGCGACTGCAATAACTCAACCAAAGCCATTTTTCCATTAGTGTTAGTTTCCTCAACAAGAGATCGCACAATACGAGGCCAAGATTTCTTCGGATTTTCAGCTATGGCCTTCCTAACCAATTCCACATCAAACATACCGGGAGTACTTAACTCCAGTATTTCCCATTTTGGAGCAGGGAAAAGCATTTGCAACCCCTTAACTGAAGGTACATTTAATTTATCGGGGGGCTGAATCGTTGGCGACCCATCCCATAAAGTTTGTACTTCAAACCCGCTCGATACAGGACTTGTAATAAATGCAATGCCTCCCAGAGACAATGTTTCCTCAAATGCGCCAATCAACCGCGATACATCATCTACCCTATCTAGAATATCAATCGCTACTATCACATCCACAGAACCATGCTGAGATAAATGCGCTATCTTGGTGGGCTCAACGGCAATCATCGGGGTAGCATCGCCTTCAAGATCAGCAGTCATTCCAGCCATCACAATACGTTTCAAGCCACTATTTTTAGAGGCTACTAAATTAATCAACTCCCGACCGTTTGTTGAAATATCCAACAAAGATGTTGCTGAAGGCTTATATTCTGCTATCCCATCAGTAATCCAATCCGACCTAGGCTCATTAATTTTTTCTTGGCGACTTTGCTTACTAAGGGACAGTAACTCATCTCGCCAAAATTGGGATGGTATCGATTCACGATACCATGCCCAAATTTCATCCTCGTTAGGACGATAAGACGCATATAGTGAACCACATGCTGAGCTTTCAACATATGCAAAACCATCTCGATCAAAAGCAGGTTTTTCTTGCTCAATATCACAAGTTGGCCAATTAATCCGCAACCAGCTAGATCGATCTTTCCAACGCTGTGCAATTTCCTCTTTAACTAAAGTTCGCCAATGAGCTACTGCATTGCTTGGCTTTAAATCGAATTCAGAGACTTCTTGAACAGATACAATAGTTTTCATCTCAATGATTATCCTGGTATGCGATTCATTAATGGATCGCGGTAAATGCGATCAATAATTTCCATCACTCTCAAAGCATCGGCAGAAGTACCCTTTTCAACAGGTTTATTTTCTTGAATACATTCAACTAGGTGAGCTACCTCAATATCCCAGGAAGGGTCGGAATCATAGTATGTCGTCTCTTCACGAGGATTACCAACAGCACCTCGCTCGCCCGGGCCCGGACGCCTACCAACAATCAATGTCTCTCGACCGTAGCTACCAGTTTTAGATAAAAGGCCGCTAATTACGAGGTAACCTTTTTCACAGCCAATTTCCAGGCGAAAGGTGTGCTTCCACGAGGTAGCCGATGAATGCAATTGCGCCATTTGGCCACGCTCAGTCCGCAAAAGTACAAAGGCATTATCTTCAACTGACACATCAAATGCAGTGATACCACGCATACCCATAACTTCAGAAAAATCACCCACAAATAACCGAAATAAATCTAACATATGAATGCCTTGATCCAACAAAATTCCACCTCCGCCTACTTCAGGATCATTTCTCCAAGATGTGTGGTAATCATATCCAGCACCTTTTCCGTATACTCCACGCAAGGTCAAAATTTCACCTAACGCTCCAGAATCAATAATCGCTTTTGCGTCTGTTATCCCGGGATGATGACGATGATTGAACCCAAAGAGCAATCGACATCCCGGATTTGCTAATTCAGCAGCATGAATCCGCTGTATGTCTGAAAGATTGCGTCCTGGAGGCTTTTCACAAAAAACATGTAAACCATTATTTAAGGCCCCAATAGCAACCTCAGGTATGAGGTTATTTGGTGTACAAGCAAAAACTAAATCTAAGTCGGCTGAAATGAAATCCTCCCACCGCTCAATAGCGAGGATATTTTGCTTCGCAATCACATCTGCACGAGCAGGGTCGCAAATACCCACTAATTCCAAATCTGGATGATCGGAAATATTTTTTTGCCGTATTTGACCCATGTAGCCATAGCCAATAATTCCTGCTCGAAGTGGTCTTGTCATGAGTACTTAGATATTTATTTGCTTATTTAATGATTTTTGAAATGCATCTTCACGCAAGACCGACTCAACTATTTGAACATCAGAAGGACGATCAACCCCTATCGTCACATAGTCAACAACAACGCCCTTAATCCGAACGCCATGCTCAAGTAAGCGAAGCATATCAATGGATTCAGCTACTTCTAAAGCAGTCTCGGCTAAGTTACTAAATCTTGGTAAAAAAGATGAGCGAAAGGCCATAATCCCAGTCTGACGAAATACAGGTGCTTTAACGCTTTTTCTGAAATAAGGAACTGCCGACCTAGTTAAGTAAATGACGTTTTGATTGATATCACAAACTGCCTTAACAATATTAGGGTTAGTAAGGTCATCTAGCGACTCTAGTGGTGAGAGAAGGTTGACAATATCAAGGCTGGGGTCATCTAACAAAGGTTGTGCTACTTGGGTGATTGCCTTAGGGTTTAACAATGGCTCATCACCCTGCACCATCACCACAATATCTCCTGGCAAACTTTCCATTGCCTCCTGAACGCGCTCCGTGCAACGTTCATGGGTATCTTTTGTCATTACCGCCTGGCCACCATTTAGATCAACGAATTCTTTAATAGCCAGATCACAAGTGGCAACAACGACCAAGCCAACTCCATCAGCCAAAAGAGATCTTCGCCTCACATGCTCAATCATTGGTAATCCAAGAATTGGAATTAGCGGCTTACCTGGATAGCGAGAGGAAGCCATTCTTGCAGGAATAACTACTGTAATCATTGGCTTAGTTTATATAATGAGTTGGGTAATTATTAATAGTAGTAATTATAATCTTATTGGGGCATTACACCGCAGTCAACATTAATGCATTGGCCAGTAACTGCAGAGGCTGCTGGGGACGCCAAGAAAATACAGGTGGATGCAATTTGCTCAGCAGTTGGCAATACTCCCAACGCCGCTTGAGACTTAGCAAATGTAGCAAGATAATCTGCAGTATCTAGCCCAGCAGTTGGGGAGACCACCTCTTTTAAGGCAACTTCTAGACCTTCAGTTTGAATATAAACTGGGCAAACTGCGTTCACCCTAATTCCTTGATGGCCCAACTCTTTTGCAAGAGATTGAGTTAGCCCATTAACCCCAAACTTGGTGGCGCAATACACAGAATTATTGGCGCCACCCCTTTTCCCCGCTAAGCTTGAGATATTTACTATAGACCCACCAGGTTTCAAATGAGGCGCAGCAGCTTGGCTCATATAAAACATACTTTTAATATTGGTATCAAACATGTCTTGTAAGAATTCTTCATCAATTTCTGCCAAGGGTTTCCATGCTGAAATACCAACATTATTAATTAAAACGTCTACACCTCCAGCCCAATCAATAGTGCCACGTATTACCGCTTGAGCGCTACTAGACTTCCTGAGATCGGCTTGAATGAATAAAGCGCGATCGCCTAGTTTCTTGGCAAGTCCAGTATCCGTGCGGGCAGCTATTACTATCTTATCGCCGCGGCTATAGAAAGCTTCAGAAATGGCGGCCCCTATACCTCGTGATCCCCCTGTGATAATAGTAGTTTTAGTATTTCTTATTTTTTCTAAATTGTTCATAACCAGCCTCCGCTTTACTGATTACTATATCGTCATAGCAGAAAAGCCACCATCAACGGCTATTTCAGCGCCTGTTACAAAACTAGCGGCATCAGAAAATAGCCAAAGTACAGCCCCTACTAATTCCTCAGGTTTTCCATATCGACGCATTGCGGTATGGCCAAGAATGGCTTCTTGACGCTCAGGGGTAATAAAATTTTTCATAGACCATTCTGTAGGAAAAAATCCAGGTCTTAATGCATTTACCCTTACACCATCGAGAGCCCATTCTCGCGCAAGATTTTGGGTTAAATTTTTAATTCCCGCTTTTGCCACTGAATAAGTAAATGCCTTAGATAAAGGAGGTCCGGCTGATGCGGAGCTAATGTTTACTATCGAGCCACTTTTCTGCCCAAGTAAATGCCGCCCAAAGACTTGGCAACTTAGCATTGTTCCTGTTAATTGAACGGCTAAAATATCATTCCACTCTTCCAAAGCTATGTCCAAGAAAGGAGTTGGAGCGTTAATACCAGCACCATTTAATACACAGTCCAATCTTCCGAATACATCTAATGTCAAAGCTAATGCATCTGTGAAGTCACTTACATTCCTTACGTCCAATTGGCAGGGAATAGCCTCACCGCCAGATTTTATAATTTCTTCGCTAATATTTTCTGCATTCTTCAAATTAATGTCACAGCAAACAACTTTCATTCCAGACATACCTGCAGCGCGAGACATTTCGCCAACTAAATTTCCACCAGCACCTGTTAATAAAACAACCTTACCTTCAACGCCAAAAAGATCACTAATATAATTTTTCATCATTAGCCTAAATTAATTTAAATAAATATCATCTGATAAATTGCACTAAGGCTTTCGGGCAATAGCTCTTAACCACCATGCTGGTTCATTGGACTCGCAATGCGCCATGTAAGGCTTAACTGCTGCGCGCTCAAGCGGATCAGTTAAATCTTCCATGCCCGATTCAGGCCATGAAAAGGGCGTAATACACCCAAATTGAAGCAATTTATTCCTAACTTTTTGCAGGAATTTTTTTGAGCGAGATTGATCTTCAAGCTTAGCTATTTTTTCACCCACATAACTTAGTTCAATATCTACAAATCCTAGCCTATCCATCAAATTCAACATTGATTTTTTTTCAAAAAATAATAAATGAGGCTCATCTTCTGTTTTATGCTTCCAATCCTGACATGGGACCTCAATAAATATAACGCCTCCATTACGCAAGCCCATGCTTGCCTCTTTCAAAAACTTGACAGGATCTCCTACGTGCTCCAGAACATGTGACATCACAATCAGGTCTACTGGGCTTTCGCCATCCTTAACCGTACCCATATCAAACAAAGTAACACCAAGATCTGCAAGGGATGAATGGCATGAGTGATCTGACTCAATTGCAAAATATTGAACCTCGGGATTTAATTTCAGCCAATTTTTCGCAAAAAAGCCAATACCAGGTCCTACCTCCATCAAACGCTTCACACCGACACCATGCTTAATAAGATAGCGCCTAATATAGGCCGTGCGAAGGCGTGAAATTCCAGAAAAAAAAGCTAAGGCGACTTTGTTACTTGAGTGCCCCCCGTGAGCTGAATCGAAATAAGTCTCGTTATAGTCATCTAACCTATCTTTTGAAGGGAGTGGATTTGCAAAAACCATTTCACAAGAATTGCATTTCATTAGAGTCAATCCATTAAATACTTGACTCACACCAACATAGGACCTAAGACTCGTAAGGTCATTAGATGCGCAAACAGGGCAATGTGAGCTCAACTACTCTCCCCCTTTACCATCTCTGTACTTAACTACTTTAGCGGGAACTCCAACAGCTACTGCCATAGAAGGAATATCAACAACCACAATCGATCCGGCCCCAATAACTGCTCCCTTACCAATTCGAACGCCAGGCAGTATTACCGCATTCGCTCCAATCCATACATCATCTTCAATAGTTATATTTCCACATTTATGACCTTGATCTCGAATGTATTTTTCCGGATCGCTAAATTGATGGTTAGCAGTACGCACTATAACATTTGGACCAAATAGACACTTTTTTCCAATACGAATTTCTCCGCAAACAGATGCATTTATATGCACACCCTGGTTGAATGCGACTTGATTCCCCACGTAAATATAACCACCTTCAGCGCAAAAAAAAGAATTATTCCCTATGCAAGTGAAATCTCCAATTTTAATGTTTTGCGGGCAAATAAAAGATACACGTTCACCGATAATTAGATTTTTACCAATCCGTAAATAATTTTCTAACCATATTTTACGCACCCTTGTACCAATTGCTCCTGGAATAAACTCAATAAAGGCATTTATCCACAATAGCAGTTCGCCAAAAAACCGCCCCACAAAAGATCTGTCTTTCATATAAATAGATTAATTTAAAACACTGTTATGAATAATGCTTCTCAATCGTTCAATTGATGAATATTTATGTTGGGGATGAAAATAATGCAACACAGGCGCCCAATCGCCCAATGTACTTTCCTCTAAATTTTCAGATCTGTAACCTTTGATAGCTCCCATCAAATTCGAGAGAGAGTCATATTCAACCTTAACTTTTGCAAGTATGTCATCAAAAAATACCTTATGCCCATAGGGGTTCAATAAGGCTGTTCTGACCCCCAATGTTGCAGATTCAAGAGCAGCAGTGGCTCCCGATTTATGCCCAATACAGAAATCTGCTGAAAGCGCAGCTTCGGTTGGATAAATATCGTTTCGGTGCGATCCATGCGATAACTCAACAAAGCGGCCAGTTTGAAGGGCCAGTATTATCAACTTATCATTAGAGTAAAGCCTAGAAGGAGAGTTATACATAAACTGAGACTTAATAATAACCCCGATTGATAAATCATTAATCACACTTCTTGCCAATATATGAATTTCCTTCAAATGGTCATCTTTTGTAATGACGTTGAGCCATTTATTACTAGAAACGGATTCGTCAAAAAAGCATATGATAAATTTAGCACCTAAAGCTCGAAGCTCAGCCTTACGTTTTTGAGCCCTCTTTGCCACTAATGGAGCAATACCATCCATTACATAACCCGCCATAATATATTCATTCGCACGAATATCAGCGGTACTAAAAACAGTGGCATACATTTCTGAGAAAAGAATAAATTTATCAGCGGTTGACAGCATTAATGGAGACATCATTCCTAAATTAGAATACTGATAAGCAATTGTTGTAACGCCAATATCTGATGAAATTAGTTGCAAAGCATCAGCATAAACATTTTGAGGCTCCTTAATTAAAAAAACTTTTGCCTTAGTAAATAAAGAAACTGCCCCAATTAACTCACTTTTTCTAAGCAATATTGCAACATTAAGAATCCAATACCTCTCGATATTTGATTTAGTTCGAAATAATTTTTTTATCAATTGAGTTCGCGAATTTCGAAGCTCTTTCAGAACATGGTTTTCCTTCGCCAATGAATATGCATAATGAAATATAGATCTATTAAAGATATATATACTCGAGTCCAATGATTCGAAACAGGTCGCGCCATCCGTAAAATTGGCCCCGAACATTCTAACCACGCCAACGGCACTAGATTTTAAGAATTTCTCATCTACCCAATGGAATTGGTTGCGATAGCTCATATCCTCACGTATATGCTCCTCCTGGAGCATAAGCACTAGAGGCTTTTCATTTTTTATATAGTTTTTTGGTGTCGGACTATTTTTATCTTGTAGCCTTAATTTGCACTCAGATAAAAAATCTTTTAAAAAAAATAGAATTAATCCGAAGATTCCTAATCGCTCTTTTGGGTAATACTTAATGTCTATATTAGATTCTTGGAAAAAATTTGTTAAGAGCTGACTTTCGAAAAAGCGGGGCTTCCTTAGGTAAACAACTGCAGCTCCATTTTGCGACAATGAAGATGCAACCAAAGATCTTACAATCCAAGGCTCAATTATCAGCTGGCTTCTTTTGGCTATATATAGAGCTATGGTATTTCTACCGTATCTACTATTTAAAAATCTGATTTCAGCATTTTTCTTCAATATTTCGGAAGAAAAGATTAGGGCTAATTTTCCAGCAATTTTTCTAGCAGCCGGCCTGACAGATTCGCCATGTTGATCCCTTAGCTCCCCCATCAGGAAGGCAGCTTCTCTAATGTTTAGGCCTTTTATTTTAAGAAGTAATTGATAAATTAATTGAAAACTATTAATTTTCTCTAGAACTATTACTTCCTTAATTAACGGGTTTCTTATAAACCCCTTAATGGAATAGATCGTAAGCTCATCTATAAAAATTCGGCCTTCAAGCGGAATACTGCTACCCATAAACCCCTATGAGTGAATGCATTGCAAGTACACTGAGATCCTTCATCTCCTGGCCAGCAAGCTCCTCGCCCTGTACATATTGGTTGACGATTTTATCAATATATTGATGATTAAAAAATTCTTCGTCAAGCAAGCCAATTAATTCTCCACTCTGGAGCGAGCGCTTAAATATATCTTTAAAAGAGGATGCATATAAAATTTCCCCCGTTAATGTAAAGTTAGGATTCACATCATAAGTATAAGCATGTGGTCCAACCTGTAGATGATTGGGATAATTGATCTTATTTCGTAGCATCCACTTCAATGGGTATTTTGTTGGATTAAGATCAAGACCTCGCCCCCATGACTCAGGCATTGCCGAAAGAAAATCCATTAACTCGGCATCATGGAAGGGGGCAACACACCGCAAACCATTTGCTTCGGCAGTATGCTCTAGCGTGGCTACAGTTGCGCCCTGCCAATGAAAGCTGTTGTAGAGGTGAAGATAGCAACTGTATAAATTAGAGGTATTTACTTTTGCAGCGATTTTATTAATGTAGCTTTCCTCGGATTCACTGGCAAATTTTTCCCTCCCGTCCGCAGAGAGTATATTTCCATTTTCCATTGAATATAGGGGCATCCTTCCACCACTCAAAAAAAATGTACCTAACATTTGCTTGCTAATTCCATGCTGAGTACTGGCGATTTTATCCAGCTTTATCTTAGGATTCTTTTGTCTAAATATTTGCCATACAGGATCTTGCTCATGAACCCCTTTTTGCATTTGCCCTAAAAATGTTGGCCCAAATAAATAACCCGCCATTTTGTCACTATATTCCCTGAATTCATATGAAGCCGGGTGAAAGATTGAAACAAACTGAGAAAATCCCAAATTGTGAGCCCCATCACTCATTTCTCCGGCAAAAATTACTTCATTAGAATTGGCCGTTTTTGCGACCCCCTCAGCCAAAAGCCAATGATTAAATCCTGTTAAATTTGCAAACTGTTGCGAACGAAAAAGGGGCTGCAGTTTACTCAGAACCTCTTCTGCAGCATTGCGATAGTCAAGTTCAATAACATCCAAGCGCACACCAAAATAATCTGCAACAGCATGTGCACGATCTATTTCAAACTGATTAATAATCCCACTTCGCTCTGCATACCTCATGCGCCCAATAACTGCACGTACTTTGCGATTGCCAAATAAATGCACTAACCCCGCAAGAATTGAAGTTGAGTCCCACCCTGAAGAAAGATAAACTACGTTACCGTCCAAGCCAGCACGTGACCTTAGCGACTCCAAGAATACATCGGCATAATGATGTAAATCACATTCTTGATATTGCGCAGAATTGACGGGCTTAAAGTCTTTTTCAGTTAATTTAACACTACCACCACTAAGCTCAATTGACTCACCAACTCCCAGTCTTTTCACTGAAGAATATATAGTGTGTTTCTTGGCTGGGCGAGAACCATAAACTGTAAGAGAGTGTGCTATCCCAATATTATCTAGGGATGCCCCGGAGGAGGCAACGGGCAATAAATCCATGCTAGTAGCTAAGACTACCGCTCCATCGAGTTGCTGCCAATATAAATCAATTCTTCCAAACTGATCAGTCCATAATTGACATACTCCATTGGGTGAAATTTTTAATACAACAAATCTTCCCTCAAAGTCTGAAACACGCATAGGATCACTTAGGCGGTCAGTTTCTATTTTAACACTCGACGATGACATCAATTTGCCACCTGATTGACGCGAGCCGTCTACATCGCCAATTATATAATAATGATCTTTATCATCAGAAATCCAGTGGTGCAAAACTTTATCGGCTTCTATAAATAATGCCTCCTGAGTAATTAAGTTCTTTAATCCACCCATTTTCGGAAAAGATTTAACATCATAAATACCGGATACAACTCTTAGGCTAGGCATTATTAATTCCGCATTAAAAGGGTTAATTTAATTTTTTTTCAATATAAATTCTTAAATTATTAAGAACCAATAAGTTTTCAGGCTCAATATCCTCCTCAGGAATTTGTATTTCGAATGCAATCTCAACCTCAAATAAAAAATTAATAATATCTAATGAGTCCAAATTAAGATCTTTTCTTAGATGAAAATTATCGCCATATTTAATTGATGGTTTAACCTCCAATAGAATGGTAGCTAACTTCTCAGCAGTATTTTGTGACATTTATTTCCTTAACTTAAAATAGTTATGTTGATAATAATGTGGAAGCCCATGATAATCCAACCCCAAAACCTGAAATAATAATCTTTAAATTAGATTCTGGATGTATTGAGAGAGTTTCTTTTAAAGCAATTGGAATTGATGAGGACACTGTATTACCAGCGATAGCCATAAAATTTATTAACTTAGAAGGATTGTCGATCTTTAGCTTTCTCCCGATTGCATCCAATACAAATTTACTAGCTTGGTGCAATACAAAATAATCAACTGAATGTAAATCTAAATCGTTAATTTCACAAGTGCGAACTATATTTCCCGGAATGGTTGAAACTGCGAATTCATAAATAGCTCTACCATCCATGAATAAAGGCTGCTTTTCACCACCATTTAGAGTGGGTCGCACAATCAAACTGCCATACCCCTCCCCCTTAGTTCCAAAACAAAAATTTCCGATCTTGATTGATCCTGTGCGTGTTATCAAAGTTGCTGCTGCAGCGTCACTGAATAGACATTTAGTTGAACGATCTTGAGGGTCGATAATACTTGAATATGTTTCCGCTGTAATGAGAACAGCATTTTCCCAATTGTTTTGCACCATTAGTGCTTCGATGATGCTCAACCCATAAACAAAACCGGAGCACCCCAAACTAATATCAAATGCTGCAACGCCATTATGAAGATTAGTTCTGGCATGGACTAATGCCGACACATGAGGAAGCTGAAAATCTGGAGTTTGTGTGCAAACAATTAATAAATCAAGTTCTTCCCTTAAGTTTGGCCTAGCTAAAAGTAACTTGTCCATTGCTTGTACAGCGAGATCTGAAGTTGTTTCACCATTAGAAATATATAACTTCTTTACGCCAATCTTATCCTCAATAAAGCCTAAATCAAAATTAAATTCTTCTGCTAACATTGAAGAAGTAACCATTTCTTTGGGTAAATTAACTTCTATTTGCTCAATGCCATATAAGGACTCTTTCATCTTAGATTTAGCCTATAAAATAACAAATATCAAAATTAATGTCGGATCCCATGAGGCTAATTTTATTAAGAGTCATTAATCCTTTTAAATGCTTTCTAATGGATACATTCTCAATATTTACCATGACTCCATTTTTATTATTAAATGGTAGATCTAGTTGTAATTTTTTCATATAAACATTAATTACCTTAAGATCACCATTCAATCCAGACATTAAGTGTATCCGCTTATTTGCCTCAATAATATTAGAAAAAAAGTTGCTATATCCATCCATATAAATCTTAGCAAACCCAGTATATGGTTCTAATAACTCTACATCAGTAACACTATAGTTGGCTTTACTTCTTTTAAGAATCTCACCTCCATCATCCCGAAGTAGAATGTAAACGTAACCACTTCGAGTGCTCAGCCTAAAGTCGGCAACTGCGCCCCTAAGCAAGTCTTCGCTAAAGGGCTTTTCTTGACAGATAAAGGTGCCATCCTTATTAAAAAAACGATGAAATTTTGCATCTAAAACAAGCCCGCCATGTTCGAACAACAACTGGGGAAGCACCCTATTTGTGATTTCATCGCAAATTGTTGATGAATGCACATATGAACGATCATCCTTAAACTCAAAATTAGTTTTTATCTCATTCATAGATATTTTTATTCATACTAATTACAAAATCTAAATTTTCATTTTGATTTTGAGATAACAACATTACCAAGCTATCAATTACCCCATCTTTCGGTATTTTTTTGAGTAACTCAAATAAATTCTTCTTGCCGGGCCAATAATTGCCTTTACGAGATGCTTTTACTCTTAAATAATCTTCCATCAGGCATGATGACACTATTACATCATGTGCATTCATACCCTTGCGAAATTTTTTTCTTAGCAACCCTTCCATTTGATACCCGAATAAAATCTGCCAGCGCTGCCAGGCGATTAAATCTATTGCCTGAGTGCTATTAATTCGCTCAAGACCGACAGTTTCAAATGCATGCTCCGTTAACAAGCATTTAGCCTCCATGCCAAAAAAAAGTGAGTCAGACCCCTCTATTTTTTTCCCAATAACCATAGCAAAATCACATTGCCTTGAAACTAAGTCTATCGAAGATAAAGATGCAACCCCGATATAACAGTCTAAATTTTTAGGCTTTATTAGCAACGCAATACGTTTACTATTATCCAAGTTTTCAAAGAATTTTCTTTGTGCGACTTTCGTATTTGGATATACCCCTTGCGCAAGATATCGTGTAGTCTCGGCATTATTGAACCATCGATACCATTGCTCTAATACCCAATTCTCATCAGATGGAACACATAAATCAATGGTCTCACCCGATAGAAATATATCAAATTCTCGCGATTTTTCTAAATTCTGCATCTGTTTTTAGCTCATAAGGTTAATATTCGTAATCTCTTTACTCCAGTAGGCTCCACGATAAAGCTGTGCCCACTTTCACTTTACTTTTTACCCTCCTACCAAGCACCACATCCATCCATTTTGTCGGCAAGCCAAGTCCAGGCCTTATAGATCGAATATTTTTCCTAGTTAATTCTTCGCCAGCCTCCATATCCTTCACAATATAGAGGGACCTACGAAACTGCAAAGACTTTAGCTCTGCCTTGGTTGGCCCATAACTAATGCATCCGATTGCCTGCCAAGCGCGCTTAGTCTCCAGCACCAACTGTTTCATTTCAAAAGGCTCCATCGAAAATGCACTGTCAACCCCTCCATCGGCACGACTAAGCGTAAAGTGCTTTTCAACAACTGATGCACCTAGCACTACACTAGCCACTGATACACCCACACCCATCGTATGGTCCGAAAGGCCGACTTCACACCCAAATAAAGATCGCAAATGCGGGATAGTTAAAAGATTGCTATTTTCAGGAGGAGAAGGATAAGTACTTGTACATTTTAATAATATTAAATCATTGCACCCAGCATCACGTGCAGCCGCCACAGTTTCCGCCAACTCTGTCACCGAAGCCATGCCTGTAGAAATAATCAATGGCTTTCCGGTTGCCGCCACTCTCTTAATTAATGGAATGTCTGTATTTTCAAATGATGCTATTTTGTAGCATGGCACATTGAGATCTTCCAAAAAATCAACCGCAGAATCGTCAAATGGCGTGCTAAAAGGAATCATCCCCAATTCTCGGGCTTTTTTAAAGATAGGCTCATGCCATTCCCAAGGGGTATGGGCTTCACTATATAGCCGATATAAGGAGCTGCCATTCCAAGGACTCTTTGGATCCGCAATGTGAAACTCACGCTCATTCAGATCAAGAGTCATTGTATCGGGTGTAAAGGTTTGAATTTTTAAGGCATGGACACCTGTTTTTGCAGCAGCCTCAACAATCTCTAACGCCCGCTCTAAAGACTGATTGTGATTACCTGACATTTCAGCAATAACAAAAGGAGAATGCGCCTGACCAATTAATCTTCCTGCAATAGATATAGTCTGCTTGATCATTATTACACCTTCTTTTCAAAATTTAGAGGAAGGGCCTGGTATCCATTCTTAGAAAAAAAATGTTGCGAACGCATATTCTCTCTAAGAACTTCTGCCCTCAACAACGTAACCTCTGGTCTCTGTTCTTTTAACCACTCTTCGGCAGCCATTAATAAGTCGGTGCCAGCCCCAAAATGCTCTACCCCAGGCACTACATAAATCGAAATATAAGCTTTAAATTCATCAACATCAAATCGTATCACCCCAATTGACTCAGCTTGAGATGCCCCAATAAGCAAGAAGGTTCTATCACTCGCGATCACAGAATTAAACCAATTAAAATGGTCTACATAGTCAATTCTTTTCTGATTCTTTGAAAATTTATTAACATCAGGGTGATTTCTCCACTCGAAAATACTTTCGCAATCGGTTTCTAGTGCTTGCCTCAGCTTAAGGGGGCTAACTCCCATCGCCTGCGCCACTCTTTTGGCTCCATTTCCATCGACGGCATTAATTCCATTACTAGAAATTAACTTTAAAATATTTTGGTTTTCCAATAATACCCGCAAATGCAATTCAATTGAATCACCTAGAAAATCAGTAGGATTGGGTGCATATATCAGGCCATTTAATGCAGCTACTCGCACTACTTCCTCTTGATTTTCTGCAATTGCATAGGTAAGCGAAGGTAATCCCAGGCAACATCTCTCCCAAGTTACAACCCCACCCGATCCAATACATAAATCAGATTGAAGTATTAGCTCAGCCATTCTCTTGGTTTGAATGTGCAAACTAAATGCATGCTGAGAACAAAGCTTTTTAACATCATCTATAAATGGGTGCTGCAAACCAATGACGACATCGACCGATACTTCTATGCGCAAATTGATAAGAGCATTCATAGCTTCAATAGTATGATTTTTACTATCGACGCCGCCAAAAAAAATAAGGATTCGATGAATTTGGCCCGAACGTTCTAATGCAACTTTGTGAAGCTCACTAAACTCACTACGCAATAAGGCAAACTTTGGACCAAGTAGAGTTTTACAGTTTTGCCCCACCTTTTCTCTATACCTAGATTGTTTTTTATCCTGCATATTTTGATCAAGCAGAAGTTCGCATGCATGCTGTCGATTAGCCATGTCATCAATCACCATGAGTCGCTTAGATGAACACTTGACTCTTAACTCCCAATTGATATCCAATGAATAATGGTCGACTACTATCCAATCTTGAATATCATCTGCAATTAAATTCAGAGTCTTCTGTGCATCGGCTAACTGAGATTCTGCCGGACAGCTTAGGCCTATAGGGTCCTTATTAAAAGCCGGAAAATGATTGGCGGCTCGCAAAGAGTAATGACTGTGGCCCTGTGATTTTATTTGACTAATAAAATATTCAGGCATATCTTGGCTAATGAAATTGCATTTCGCCCCTCGACGCTTTAATTCATAAGCTAAATTAAGGCACCGAGATATATGCCCAGTACCTATTTCACTAGAAGCATCAACCCGAAATGTCACTTTCATTGAAATGTTATTCGGCAATAAATAATATAAATATACATAGACGGATACACCCTTAAATTTTCTTCCGAAAAACTGGCTTTACGGGGCGTCCAATCAATAGCTGCTCTGTTGAGCCCGCTTCAATTGCTTGGCGATAGATTTTGCAGGACTCATCAAATGCCATTGAAATATGATTTATCTCTAACTGCTGATGAGACCATGTGGGATAAAACAAGCCCTGAAATAACACACCACGAGCAATCATTTCCTGCATCATTAGTGTGCGATAAAAATCATCTACCTCGCCTTTGGAATTATGGCAAGCGAGAGCGAATAAACAGGGATATCCTAAAATTTTTAAAAAAGAATTTAATTGATGCTTTTCTATAATTTTTTCAAGCGTGCTCTTTAAGATTTCACCTCGCAACCAGTTGCTTTCAATCATATTTTCAGCCTTAAAGGCCTCTATTGTTGCAAGCATGGCTGCTAGTCCAGTAGTTTCGGCGCCGTGGGTAGACGAAATTAAAAAAAGCTTATCTTCACCTTCTGCCCGAATTCCGCCTAATTCCATCACTTCAGCACGCCCTGTTAGTGCACAGGCAGAAAAACCATTTGCAATCCCTTTGCCCCAAGTCGTCATATCCGCTTGAACGTCAAAATATGTGTGCGCCCCCTGCATACTCCATTTAAATCCAGATATCATTTCATCGAGAATGAGAAGTACGCCTCGATCTTTACACAAAGCTGCCACCTTTTGCAAGAAATCATCCTTCGGTGGATCAAACTTCACTGGCTCCATAATCAAACAAGCAATATCGTGATCTTTGTCTGCAAGCAATAACTCCACCGACTGGTAATCGTTATAGCTAAATAATGCAGTAATAGACTTTATTTCTTTTGGAATACCTAGATCGCAGGGGGTGGTACTGATAAACCAATCATCAAAACTAAAAAAATTATGTTCACGCGCAATCGCTACTCGGTTGCGTTTTGTATAAGCACGTGCCAACTTTACAGCAGCCGTTGTAACAGTAGAGCCATTTTTGGCAAACTTCACCATATCGCCAGACTGAACCGTATCTAAAAAAATCTCTGCGGCTTCTAACTCTATACTTGCAGGTCTTTGAAAATTAGTTCCCCTATGCGCAGCATCACATACCGCTTGGGCTACCGATTCATAACCATGCCCGATACAAACGGAAGTTAAGCCCATGCTGCAATCAATAAATTCATTTCCATCAAGATCCCAAACATGAGACCCTTTGCCGTGCGTGATGGCAGCAGGTGCATTGACTGGAAACTGATCATCCCCTTTAGAATAGGTATGCGCCCCACCCGGAATACGATCATGTATACGTGATGCAAAAATTCTAGATTTGTCGTAATTAAGATTTTTTTTCATTTCTGATTTCAGAATGGCAATTAAATTAAAGGTGAGTTTTTAACGATACATGGTTGAATAGCCCAACTCTGTAAAGGAATGGGTCAGCTGGATTAGATTTGGATTTTGATCCAAGAAATGCACTATATCTATGATTGGAATTTTTGGTGCTAACTGTTTAAATTCGTTGAATACCTTTCGACAGACCACTAAATCCTCTGGATTATCGACTGTTAACCTCAGATCTTTTCGAATTAACTCTTTTGGCGGACACAGTTTATATATTTTATATTGCGCATGATGCTCACGAATATATAAAGTACATAACTCTGAGCGATGCCGTTGAGCCCCTCGTTCATGAGAGTCCTTTAGGGCTTCTAAAGCGACTATTTCAAAACCACAGCCATCAATCACATCATCCATAAAAGTCGCATCGGCCTGGTTTTGCTTATGCGCATCCCATGCAGCCTCTACAGGCTCAAAGAATAAAAATGGAGATTCACTGGTCACCCGAAAAATATCCGTTGCCTCAGCCAATAGAGCGCAATTGATCAACCTAGATAACACATCTATTTGATCTCCAATCACATAACGCAAACCATTATCCTTGGCAAAATGAATAAAAACCTCATTCTCAACCCCCTCAGATATCCCGAGAACAATTTCATCAATGCAGGCGATTGATCTTAAGTTTGCAATAATATTATCGATAATGCGCACGCCATTTTCAATATCTAAATTTTGAAGTGGCTTACCATACAGCCTTGACCCTTGATTTCTACAAGCAATGGCCGCAACAAGCCGTCTTTTAATATTCATCTTAATCAATGTCGTCTGAAATAATCGGTGAGTTACGATCCACAGTTCGCCTCAGAATTTTTTGATACAACACCTGCAAATCAGTGATTGCCCGATCTGAGGATGTCCGCTTTAATACCAAATCATCCGAGCCAATAGATTCACCAACCAATAAATTTCGGCTTGCAACGACATGACGGCGAATCATCTTTCGATAATCCTCCTCAGATTGACTCATACCAAAATTTTCTTCTTCCGCGGAATTTCCAATTGCTTTCTCACAATTTCGTACGGTCTGAGCAAACTCTAGAAATTCATCTGGATTTAAGGCTGATTCGTGATCCTCTAATTTCATCGATTTACCTAAAGTAAGATGCTTCTCGAGTGTGGTAGCACCGATCCCCATAGCCAAGACTGGGAGAGCGACTCTTAATACCCCATCAGGACAAGCATGATCTGCAAAGCCGATAGATACCCTTGGATAATTTAGTTTATTTGCTTCAACTAATAACCGAATGCGCGCCATTTGGTTTGCATCATTGGGAGTGGGGTAACCTTGAAAACCAAGCAGAATAACCACCTCTTTTTCTGAGAGAATGGAAACAGCTTGATTGATCTCCGAAAAATACGCTCCCCCCGCACCCAATAATACTTTTTTAATAGAACTATTTTTTACGTGACTTAATAATCCCAAGTTAGCAATATCAGTGCCATGAAGCTTAATGGCACTTACTCCAATTTTTTCAGCTAATTTCAGACTGCGTTCACCAAAAATATCTACATGCAATTCGATCTTCAGCTCCTTTGCATAGTCCGCTAACCCCTCCCAAACCTCATCACTCATTTCTAAGGATTGGAAAAGTTGGTAATATTTGTAGTCCGATGTTGCCAACTCATCTGCAAATACCATTTGAAATTTAGCAGCGTTCGCACCCGAAGATGATGCCGCTCTTAATAACAAACGAGCTTGCTCTGGACTGCCCTCAAAACCTTGAGCCAATTCTGCAATTATCTGAACCATAGCCTTATCTCTCTAACAAATGTTAATTTTATGGCTCACTCAAATCTTCAGCCAATTTGCTGGGTTTATTAACTGACAATCAGTTGTTTTTAAATTATCCGGTATTTTTATATAGGGTTCCTTTACCGACGTAATAATATTCTTGAGCTGATTCAAGGTATCCACCCCTACTATCACTTTAGATATATGCGGAAAAGATAAAACATGATTTAAAGATGCCTCTACTGGGGTCAACTGCATATCAATTAACCAATTGTCCCAAGCGGTCAAAATTTTCTTCCAGGGTTTAAATTGGGGAGGTCGTACTTTTTCACCCATTAACAAAAGCCCTTGCAAGAATACCGAACGAACTTGCAACTCAATATCCATTCTTGCTAAACGCGTCATCCAGCCAGAGTCCACAATGCGGTTATCAAAAACATTGAATGGCGCTTGAACTAAATCAAACTGAAAACGCTCTAATAATAAATCTAGATCTGCAGGATCATAAATTGAAATACCAATTTTTTGAACCAATCCGCTTTTCTTAACTGCCAATAATGCCCCATAAATTTCTTGGCCATGCCTTTCTAATAGTTGAGCTGGTTGATGCAGTAAGAGCCCATAAAGATTCTCAATACCTAATAGGTCTTTTGATTTGTTAACCAGCCCCAAAACCGATTGGGCAATATCGCCGCAGTCTTCGCCAACCCTTGGCAACTTAGAAACTACCTCCCACTTAGGGACGCCAATTCTCCCTAGTCGCTCCTCAGCATCTCCATAGGCAATAGCAGTATCCAAACTATTTACCCCGCTAAACTGAGCGAAATTAATAATCTTTTTTGCCTCAGAAAAGGACATGCGCCCCAACTGATTGGCTATTCCATAATTTAATCCAAATTGCGCGGTGCCAAGAGATAGTCGACTGTTATTAATCATGGCTTATTTAGCTTTAAATAGCTGTAGATTAAAAAAGTGTCTGAAAACCACTGAGATTTTGCATTCGACTTACCACCTCAACTTGCTGCGCTTCAGTAAGTCCTGGGTATATAGGAAGGCTAATCGCCTCTCTATAATAAGCTTCTGACTCAGGAAAATCTTCTCTTTTAAAACCCATTGCCTCAAAATAAGGCTGGCGATATAAGGGGATGTAGTGTAAGTTCACCATAATTCCAAAACTTCTTAAGCGCTCAAATACATCCTTTCGGTCATACCCCCCCTTTTTACCTTTCAAGCGCACAATATATAAATGGTAGGAAGATAGGGATGATGGATTCTGCCACGGTGTTGTTACTAGTAAATCCTTGAATAATTTGTTGTACTCCTCAGCAATAACGTGCCGTCGTGCAACAAACTCATCTAGTCGTTGCATTTGACTTAAACCAAGAGCCGCCTGAATATCGGTGAGGCGATAATTAAACCCCAATTCAATCTGCTGATAGTACCAAGGGCCATCTGGAATTTGCGTCATTTCATGAGGACTTCGAGTAATTCCATGACTGCGCAATCTACTCATATGTGCGGCAAGCTTTAGATTATTTGTTAAAGCCATCCCCCCTTCACCTGTGGTAATTATTTTTACGGGGTGAAAGCTAAAAACAGTGATGTCGCTATATTGACAATTCCCAATTCGCCCATCTTGATATTTGGCACCAATAGCATGAGAAGCATCCTCTATAATTTTAAAATCATACTGTTGCCCAAGCGCATGAATCTCAGCCATATCACAAGGTTGCCCCGACAAATGAACTGGGATTACAATTTTAGGCAATCCCCCGCTCTTTTGAGCTGTTTCTAGCTTTTCCTTTAGCGCCTGAATACTCATGTTGTAGCTTAGTGCATCTATATCTATAAAGTCTACCTTGGCGCCGCAGTATAGGGCGCAGTTTGCGCTAGCAACAAACGTAATTGGCGTTGTCCAAACGATATCACCTGGGCCCAACCCCAAGGCAAGGCAAGCCAAGTGCAAAGCACTAGTCGCACTATTGGTTGCTACAGCATATTCAACTCCACAATACGTTTTAACTGCCTCTTCAAAAGCAGGAACTACAGGCCCTTGAGTGAGAAAATCGGAACGCAAGACCTCGATTACCGCTTCAATATCAGATTCTGATATGCTTTGTCGCCCATAGGGAATCATAATCTTCTTACCTCCTCAATTAATCCATCTCTTTCCTGCTCATAAAGCACCCGTATTTGATCATCAATATTGCCCATATTTCTGTTTAGTAATGTGCAAGTTTTTTGATTCGATAAGCTCATGTCTTTTGGGCGACGTATCAAGAATTTTGTATCATCAATTGACCCTATTTTTATAAGCGTAGTATCTAGATTGAATTTCTGAGCCAGTCTTAGACCAAAATCTTTTTTTGAAATGCGCTCGTCACCCACTACATTAAAAATTCCTTTGGCCTGGACATTGATTAAATCATGGACAGTTTTTGCTAGCACGGCAATATGTATTGGTGAAAAATACACATCCCCGAATAAAGTTAATGCATTCCCTGCTCTTAAACCATTAATTACCAGATCGCTAAAAGACTGGCGGTACGAAGGACCCCATCCAAAAAAATTAGTTCTAATAACTAATATATTTGGATTGACAGACAATACTTGCACCTCTCCCATGGCTTTAGTTTGGCCATATACATTAATAGGGCAACAAGTTGTTATTTCATCTGCTAATGACAGCTGCCCAGAAAACAAATGATCTGTTGAAATGTGTACCATCGGTACTGTGAGGCGGTAACATGCTAGGGCAAGATTTCTTGCAAAATCTACATTTAATACTTTCGCAAGATCTGGATCAGATTCACACTTATCTACATTGGTCATACCGGCAGCATTAATGATCACATTCGGTTTTATCGCCTGAATTTGATGCACTAGATTATCAGTAGAATCTAGTGTGAGGTAACAAGTTTGAACATTTTTCAAGCAAACCTCCCTCTGGTGCAAGGCCAATACAACCTGATATTCATCCCTTGCAAAGAAAGCCCAATTTACCCCCAGTAAACCTGAACCTCCGACAATGAGAATTCGAGGCTTTTTACCCACTTACATTTGCCCAAGTTTATTTTTATTTAATGCAATCCAGCCCTGTAAATCCTCAATTGACATCCACTGTTGGTTATTCTCAGATGAGTACGAAAAATCATCACTCACCTTAATGCCTGCTTTAATTCGAGAGGGGTCAACTGACCATTGATGAATCATTGGGAGGATTTTAAAATGATGCTCGTACTCATAAGTCTGAGGTGCATCCTCTAACCCAACCATCTGTTCATGAATTTTTTCACCCGGTCTAATGCCAATTATTTTATGGGTGGCCCGGGGGGCAACAGATTTTGCAATATCTAAAATAGACATGGATGGAATTTTTTTTACATAAATTTCCCCGCCTTGCATATCCTCAAAAGCATGCCACACTAGCTCAACCCCTTGTTCTAGAGTAATCATAAAGCGGGTCATGCGAGCATCAGTTATTGGTAAAGCACCTGATTTAGCCAATGACATAAAGAAAGGAATTACTGAGCCCCTTGAGCCCATCACATTTCCATATCGAACAACCGAAAATCGCGTACCATGGGTTCCGGCGTAGGCATTACCAGCTACAAATAATTTATCAGAAGCTAACTTGGTAGCACCATACAAATTAATGGGATTGCTTGCTTTATCAGTTGATAGAGCCACTACATTCTTTATTCCTCTATCAATACACGCGTCAATTAAGTTCATTGCACCATTAATATTTGTCTTGACGCATTCAAAAGGATTATATTCAGCCGTCGGCACAATTTTTGTGGCGGCAGCATGCACCACATTATCAATGCCATCCAAGGCCCTAGCAAGTCGGTCTTTATCTCTTACATCGCCGATGATGAAGCTTACTCTAGAATCGCCCGAATAGTTTTGCGCCATATCCCACTGCTTCATCTCGTCACGAGAATAAATAACTAAGCGCTTGGGATTGTATTTTTCTAAAGTCATTGGCACAAAAGTTTTGCCAAATGAACCAGTCCCGCCAGTAATAAGAATTGATGAATTTGTCAGCATATGATTATTGGTTATTTGTTTTCGAAAAAGGTTTAATAATATCTTCGTAACTATGAATACTCATTATCCCACCATGATTTAATTTAACAATTTTATTGCAGTCTTTTAAAGTAGATAAACGGTGGGCGATAATAAGCACAGTCAGATTCTCACTTAAATGATTTATTGCCTCCATGACAATTTGCTCAGTTTCATTATCTAATGCGCTAGTAGCCTCATCAAATATGATTACTTGGGCTTGCTTGTAAAGTGCGCGTGCAATTCCAATCCGCTGACGCTGCCCACCAGATAACTTAACCCCTCGCTCACCTACTAAAGTTTCGTATTTAAGCGGCCAAGATTCAATAGTTTCCGCTATTTGCGCTTGCTGGGCGGCCTGAAAAACACGCTGATGATCAATTAACTCGCGCGGAATACCAAATGCAATATTTTCCTCGATAGTACTATCGGTTAAAAAAATCGATTGCGGCACATGAGCAATATTGGACTGCCAGGATCTTTGATTAAGGACGGTTAACTCTTGATCATCAATCTGAATCCCCCCCTCCACGGGCTGCAGTAAGCCCATAATAATATCTAATAAGGTGCTTTTTCCACTTCCAGTAACGCCAATAAAACCAATGCGGCTGCCCTTATCAATGGTTAAATTAATCTTTCTTAATACCCAAGGATTTTCTGAACCATATTTGAATCCTAAATTTTTAAGCGTAATTTTATTTTCAAAAATTAATTCTTTGGTTGTAGGATTATTTAAGTAATTTGGCAACGGCTGATCTAGTAAATTTAAAGTATCTCTCAGGGACTCTTGTGAACCTTGAATTGATGTCCAAGAGGAATACATTTGCTGCAATATAGGTAGTAAACGCTGTGCGCCAATTGCTAGCGCACCAAGTATGGGGACTGCCTTTTCAATCCCATTGCTCTGTCTTGCTAGCATATATGCCAATGCTGCAATGAGCAGCATCCCCAATACCTCCATGCCAAAACGAGGGCTTGAGCCTATAAATTGGTTGCTCATCTGAGCGCGACGTAAAGGTAAATCAGATTTTTGGTAAATAGAACAATAAGCTTCTTGGGTTCCATCTATTAAGACATCCCTAATTCCTCCGAGCCCCTCTTGCAAGGCTTTAATAACCTGCGTGGTTTCCCTAGAAATTTCCTGACCATTAAGCGCGAGCTGATTACGTGTTATTACAATAATCAATAGATAAATTAATGTAAATCCACCAAATGCCATTATCGTCACTCCAGCATTAATAGTGAATAAAGCAAACAAAACCGCTAATACCATCATTACTGAGCTAATGAGAGTCAGTACGGGCATTAAAACACTATAAATGACTATGTCTGTCTTACGATAAATGCCACTGATAACCTCACTACTATTGCGTAAAACCTGCACGGAATAAGGTTGATAGAGTGTTGCTCGATAAATAGTAGTACTTAAATCAGCTCCAGCTGAAAAAGAAAATCGCATGCTAACCCATAACAGCAGCACTCTCATTGCTCCGGCAATGAGAGTGGCGATTCCAAACGCAATTGTTAGAGGAAGTAATAATTGATCCGGCTCTGTAATGGCCAGTATTCGAATAATAGGCTGAGCATAAGTATTTTCAAAAACTGCTGATGGAGAGGTCAGCGCGCCCAAAAATGGAAAAACAGCCCCAATACTCAGCATTTCTGCAAATGATGCCAGTAACATCAAAACAAATAATAAAAAAAATTGATGTCTTCTATGTACTCCTAAATGAAACCATAGGCGCATCAGTAATATGTCAATCTTTTTTAGGTGCAACATTAAATGAATTTCTTAACGTTGACAAGCTCAGACTTGGTGCGGACTTGATGCTGCCATGCGGTAATACACATTTCGTTAATGGTCTTTAATGCTTTCCAGCCCAATAATCTTTCGGCTTTATCAACCCGACCATAACACGAGGCAATATCTCCAATACGACGCTTGGTAATGTTGTATTTGATGGTGACTTGACAGGCATCTTCAAACGCACTTACTACTTCCAAAACACTATAGCCCTTACCCATTCCTAAGTTGAAAATATCAAATTCTGTGTTGCGCTCCAAATGGGATAAAGCCGCCAAATGCCCTTCTGCTAAGTCCACCACATGAATGTAATCCCTCACCCCAGTCCCATCAGGTGTAGGGTAATCATTTCCATAAATATTTAAATGGGGAAGTTTTCCTGATGCAACCTGAGCAATGTAAGGCATCAAATTATTTGGCAATCCATTTGGGTCTTCGCCGATCAAACCCGACTCATGAGCTCCAACAGGATTAAAGTAACGCAAACAAATAATTTTCCACTCAGCATCCGAATTTGCAACATCCCTAAGAATTTCCTCAATGTGAAGTTTGCTTCTTCCATAGGCACTCGTTGCGCCAGTAGGATGATTCTCATCGATCGGTAAATACTGTGGGTCACCATACACTGTGGCGCTAGAACTAAAGACCAGAGTTTTTACATTCATCGCTTTCATAGCCTCAAGGAGGCTGATAGTGCCCTGGACATTATTAGCGTAGTATTCAATTGGCTTTTCAACGGACTCACCTACCGCCTTCAACCCTGCAAAGTGAATAACAGCATCAATTTTGTATTCGCGCAAAACCTTCTCAACAACATCAGTATCACGTATATCTGCTTCAATACAAGGCAAGGCTTTACCTAAAATTTTCTGGAGTCGATCTAGAACGCTCGGATTGCTATTATAAAAATTATCCAAAAGCACAACTTCGTGACCTGCCTCTGATAGCGCTACAGCAGTATGACTACCGATATACCCAGCACCGCCAGTTAACAGAATATTCACATTAATACTTTGTTTGATTTAAATTGATTGTTTTTTAAAGTCAAAGAGAGCTCAAGCCCGCTAATGCCCGATCCCGCGCATCCATACTGCACCGATCTCGCGCCACCTTCTGCGCATGACCGCTCATCACAGGGCAACGCCTGCTTGGCTCTTAAGCTTAACGATCATGCCGCGACCTAAAGTCATTAATAACCCTAAGAAGAGACCTCCAAACAGTCCGTCTGCCAAAGCGATGCGTTTTTTGGGGGAGATCGGCAACTCACTGGCGTAGATCGGGGCAATGAGTCGGGTGCCTCGATGTTGATTGCTGTTCACGACGTTCTTGAGGGCGCTGATTTCATCTAGTAAATAACGTATCTCATCACGCGTTGACAGGTAAGTCGCTCCCATGGCTGAGCCTGCTTTATCGGCCTTGGACAGCAAGTCCTTCGCCTTGTTTAGGCGCTCCTCATCATCGGCTAGTTTGACCTTAGCCCCGTCAATATAAGGGAGCAAAATCTGGGCTTGGGTTGTTTTAATTAACTCAATCATTGCGTTAGCACAATCTTTGGCCAACTGCGGCGAGGTGCCAAAGGTCTTGAGCTCAACCACGTTAGGCACGCCTTTGACTAGTGAAATCTTAATCGCCTTCGCTAAGGTGGCGGCAGCATCTGGCTTGCCCTCAAAACCGCAGGCAGCAATCTCTTGAGCGGTAAAGCTAGTTGGAATACCTAGGCGCGCCATGAGCAGTACAGGCTCCTCGATATTGATCCCTAGGGGATTAAGGTTGTTGTTGTTGTTGTTGTTAGCGGCACCGATTTGGGCCATGGCGATTTGGGCGACGGCCTCATATTGCTTGGGAGTCATGACTAGGTAGGCTATTGAGGCGGCAATTCCAAAAACCCCAAAAATGAGGATCGTTTTATAGGCACCCTTTAAAAAGCGCAGGATGTCGATGAGGGAGATTTCCTCTTGGAGATCTATTTCTTGTGACCCACTTTGTCTTGGTAGGGATTGATTCACATTAGTACCCAGAAGGTTAATAAGGTCATTTATTAAAGTTGATCAATTATCTCATTATAAAAACTATAAAACTTTCGCCCTGTGCGTATTTATATCGCAGCAAGCCTATCAAACGATTGTTACTAAGCCAGCTCCATAGGCTGGCTAATATCAACTAAGCCCGTACCACTCCAATGTCTAAACGAGCTGGCATCTAGCTTGGGGGATTGAAAGATTTCTTTATTGGAACGTATGAATGTGGTTTGCCCTGATTGATCAATTGTCTTGGCTGCCCAGGCAGCTTGTTTTGCCTCTTTTGCATGAAATGCTGCCAAAGAAGAGTACCGGATCCACCACAGAGAATGACTGGTATTACTTTGGACATATCGGGATGAATATTGACCTTTTAGGCTACTGCAGATTAATGACTTTTATCGAACTTGATTTTAAAGGCTTTTAAAACTGGCTAAACTTATTAGA
>CAIMXN010000238.1 GCA_903845455.1 uncultured beta proteobacterium
AGAAGGATGTTTATGATGTCTTAGCCATAGGCAAGAATGGGCAGGCGAAGGTCTATCACCACTACAGCTAAGCAAAATATCTTATTGTCTTGGCTTTAGAACCTCGATTGAGTGTATTGAAGCCTTAAAATGGAGGCTTTGATTGACAAACAAGAAAGTCGGGACAAGAATGGTCTATGAATTCTTCTGCTGACCTGCCACGCAACCTATACCAACATTACCCTTGGGTACAGATATATTCCCCAAGGCTCTATGTTTAAAAAACCGAATCCAGCTAAAAGACTTAATCTAGTCCTGATTGGGAGTATTTGTGTTGGCGAAGCGCTGATCATGTTCGCCCTTCCATCCTTTGGGACAACGTCAAATCTATTGACCACATTCATAGATGTGATCTTTCTCTGTCTAATCACCATCCCCCTAGTGAATTGGACTGTCACTAAGCCAATGAATCAATATATTCATGATTTGAAGTCAGCTAGACACACAATCGTTGTCCGAGAAAATCAAATGCTAGCAGCGCTCAATGCCTTAGCGTCCGCTAAAGATAATGAGACTGGCAATCATATTATTCGCACACAACAATATGTCAAATTATTGGGTCAACGATTACAAAAAATGGGGCGCCATACTCAAATATTATCCGATGAACACATCGAGAGATTATTTAAGGTCGCACCACTTCATGATTTGGGCAAGATAGGCATTCCAGATTACATCTTGCAAAAAGCTGGCAAATTAACAGAGAGTGAAAGAGAGATCATTACTGGGCATTCAATGATTGGAGAATCTATTCTGATCGCAGCCCAATCAGAAGATGTCGAGGAGGATTTAATCTTCACCGCTATCAAGGTCGCAGGATCTCATCATGAAAAATGGGACGGCTCAGGTTATCCTAGAAATCTCATCGGGGAGAACATCCCCATTGAAGCCAGAATCATGGCTGTGGCTGATGTATTTGATTCCCTTATCAGTGATCGGCCATACAAAAAGGCTTGGACTGTTGACGATTCTTACCAATACATCATTAATGGTAGCGGGACTGCATTTGACCCTATCGTTATTGAAGCCTTTATTGCTGAACGGCAGAACTTTGAAGCGATTGTGAATTCCATACCCTCTTAGAATTGCAACCTTAAATTACTCAACCCCCTACAATGAGCCCATGCTAATACAAATTACCAATTTTCTACTGCAAGTCTTGGTCAGCATCATTGCTGGCGCATGTCTTTTGCGCTGCTACTTACAATGGCTGGCATTCAATCTTGGTTCGGGTCAAAATAAATCGATTGGCTCTTATTTATTTCCTCTAACTAGCTGGATTGTTCTGCCGCTGCGCCGAGTGATTCCAAGCATAGGTCGATTTGATACAGCCAGTTTTCTTGCAGCCTACCTGCTTGTCCTGGCAAAATTAATGATCCAATCTTTGATGATTGGAGTTACTCCTTTGGCAGTATCTTGGCTGATGTTTGCCTTGTTTGACCTAGTAGATTTAACGCTTTCTGGACTGGTTGGACTTGTTTTTGCTAGCGTTCTCCTCTCTTGGATTAGTGCCGGCTCTCAAGTCCAGTATTTGGTATCTCTTTTAGTAGAGCCCCTTTTGGCCCCTATTCGGCGCGTCATTCCAAATATGGGAGCACTTGATTTATCACCGCTAGTCTTATTACTGGGCTTGCAAGTACTGCAAATTGTTTTAAATAACCTCAAGTAAGCCAAGAGAATTTAAAAAGCCTTAAGAAGTTTAGTTCTTTAATCAGCCCTTTCTGCGTATTGCTATTTCAGTACGCTCTTGCTCTTCGGCACTTGCTTTCATACTTTCTTTAACGAAATGAATGTGGCGCTTTGAAGCTTCTAATGCTTTTTCTGGCATACGATTTTTGATTGCTGTCCAAATAGCAAGATGTTGATCTTCTAATTGGCTGCGATCTTTAAGGCGACCATTTAAATATTTAAGATTACTCGTAACATGCTCATTAATTAATTTCAATAATGTTGCTGATAAATGGATTATTAAAACATTGTGAGACGCTTCAGCGATAGTCTGATGAAACGCCACATCGGCCTTCACCATTTCTTTTAGTTCACAGACTGCATATGCCTTACTAACGTTGCTATAGGCAAGATCCAAGTTATATAAATCTACTTCAGTCGCCCTATTAGAGGCGAAATACGCAGCCTGCCCTTCCAGCATGTCACGAAAATCTAATATGTCGGCTTGAATATTTGGGTGTTGTAAAAGCATGTCCTGCCAAGAATCAATGAATGATGAGGCAAGCTTATCTGTGACAATTGTTCTGCCGCCATGCCTTGTCTGTAGCATGCCTTTTGTAACCAAGGATTGAATAGCCTCTCTAACGCTAGGTCTAGATACCCCCAACTCCATGGCCAAATCCCTCTCTGAGGGTAATTGATCGCCAGACTTCAATGAGCCTTCAAGGATTTGTACCTCCAAGATTTTTACAACCTTGTCGGATATACGTTCTGCACCCTTAATTATTTTAATCATTTGGTATTACCAGTTCATTTTTTAGTTTCATCACATGAAATATATTTTCTAATTCATTAATAAATGCATTTACACAGGGTAATTATCTACATATTTCTATTTGGATAAGCTTCAGACTAGACTTATTAGTGGTCTTACCACTTTACCATACTATAAGTAATCAATAACAAATGCCAATTATCACCAACATCGAGGATTTAAGAGTCCTCCATCAAAAACGCACACCTAAGATGTTTTATGACTATGCGGATTCTGGCTCTTGGACAGAGTCAACCTATCGCGCTAACGAGTCTGACTTTCAGAAGATCAAGTTGCGTCAACGTGTCGCCGTCGATATGACTAACCGCACTACTAAAACTACCATGATTGGTCAAGAAGTCGCTATGCCTATAGCCTTAGCGCCATGCGGCCTTACTGGTATGCAACATGCAGATGGAGAAATTCTGGCAGCACGTGCGGCAGAAAAGTTCGGTGTGCCCTTTTGTCTCTCCACGATGAGCATTTGCTCGATTGAAGATGTGGCCCAGCACACCACCAAGCCTTTTTGGTTTCAACTCTATGTAATGAAAGATCGCGGCTTTATTGAGCGCTTAATCGAAAGAGCTAAAGCAGCGAAGTGTTCAGCACTAATGTTGACGCTGGATTTGCAAATTTTGGGACAACGCAATAAAGACCTCAAGAATGGTTTAACAGCCCCTCCTAAGCTCACTATTGCCAACATGATCAATATGATGACCAAACCTCGCTGGTGCATGGGTATGGCCATGACTTCGCGTAAGACTTTTCGCAATATTGTGGGTCACGCCTCTGGTGTAGGCAATATGTCATCACTCGCCTCATGGACTGCAGAACAATTTGATCCGGGCCTTAATTGGAACGATGTGGAGTGGATTAAAAAACTCTGGGGAGGAAAGCTCATCATCAAAGGTATTTTGGATGAAGAGGATGCCCGCTTAGCAGCAAATTCTGGAGCGGATTCCTTGATTGTTTCTAACCATGGTGGCAGACAACTTGACGGGGCTATTTCTAGCATTCAAGCACTGCCAGGGATTGTCAATGCAGTAGGCAAAGATATTGAAGTGTGGATGGATGGTGGTATTCGCTCAGGACAGGATGTCTTAAAGGCTTGGGCTTTAGGGGCTCGTGGCACCTTAATTGGTAGGCCCTTTCTATATGGCTTGGGAGCTATGGGTGAAGCTGGTGTTACCAAATGCCTAGAACTGATTCATAACGAATTGGATATCACCATGGCGTTTACGGGTCATCGTGATATTCAAAATGTGACCAAAGATATTTTGTACCCAGGAACTTTTTAAAAAAGCTCACTAAACCAAGTTTAAAAATTCACATACCAGGAGAAAGACATTATGTGGCAACAGATATATAACCCTTTAGGTAGCATGTGGTTGTCCACACTTGTGGCCTCCATTCCCGTTGCAGTCATGTTAATTGGTTTGGGATTTTTACATCTCAAGGCGCACATTGCGGCTGGTGCTGGACTACTAAGTGCTTTGCTCATCGCTATTATTGCCTATGGCATGCCGACAGAGATGGCGGCTAAAGCTGCCATGCTCGGTGGACTAGTCGGTTTATTACCCATTGGTTGGATTGTGCTAAATATCATTTTTCTGCACCAACTCACCGAGAAAAACGGCTCTTTTAAAGTGTTGCAAAATTCGATTGCTGGCATTACTGAAGATCGTCGTCTGCAGCTCCTACTAATTGCTTTTGCTTTTGGTGCCTTTTTTGAAGGTGCCGCTGGATTTGGTACACCTGTTGCAGTTACAGCAGCCATTTTGATTGGGCTGGGCTTCTCACCACTGGCGGCCTCAGGCCTATCTTTGATTGCCAATACCGCGCCAGTAGCTTATGGCGCATTAGGCACTCCAATTATTACCTTAGCCAAGGTACATGGTTATGACCTCATGTCAATTTCTGCCATGGTTGGACGTCAATTGCCACTCTTTTCTTTAATTGTGCCGTTCTGGTTAATTTGGGCTTTTGCTGGACGTCGCGGCATGATGCAAATCTGGCCTGCTTTATTGGTCACTGGTCTTTCTTTTGCTATTCCACAGTTTCTAGTCTCCAATTATATTGGACCAGAATTAGTGGATGTGATTGCAGCAATGTCCTCAATGACGTGCTTAGTGCTTTTCCTTAAAGTATGGAAACCAAAAGAAATTTGGAGATCTACTTCTTTAAAAAATCATGCTGAAGATGAAGCAAGAGAAATAGTGATTCAAGAAAAAATCACCTATCCGAGATCTGAAGTTGTGCGTGCTTGGATGCCCTGGGTGATTCTTACAGTCTTTGTCTTTATTTGGGGTCTACCAGTGGTCAAAGACTTTTTAAACAGCCTATATGCCCCCAAATTTCCTATTGATGGGCTACATCAAATGGTTGAAAAAGTAGCTCCCGTTGTCGCTAAACCAACCAAAGAAGGTGCAGTCTATGTCTTTAACTTATTGTCTGCTACAGGCACGGGCATCTTGCTTGCTGCCATCATCGGCGGATTGGCAATGAAGTACAACCCATGGTCTCTGGTTAAAAATTATGTCACCACCTTCTGGTTGGTGCGTTATTCCTTATTAACGATTGTCTTGATGTTGGGCTTGGGAACACTGACTCGCTATTCTGGACTCGATACCACTCTGGGATTAGCATTTGCCGCCACTGGTATGTTCTATCCATTCTTCGGCACTTTGATGGGTTGGATGGGTGTGGCCTTAACAGGCTCGGATACTGCATCGAACGTTTTATTTGGTGGAATGCAAAAAGTTGCTGCCGAGCAAATTGGTCTTAGCCCCAATTTAATGGGCGCAGCCAATAGTTCTGGTGGTGTTATGGGCAAGATGATCGATGCCCAATCCATCGTGGTTGCTTCAACTGCTACGCGCTGGTTCCATCATGAAGGGGATATCCTGCGTTATGTATTTTTCCACTCAATCGCTTTAGCCTGCTTAGTTGGTATTTTTGTGACGATGCAAGCATATGTATGGCCATTTACATTAATGGTAGTCAAATAAATAAAAATTGATAAAAATAATCCTGGGCGCATAAGCCCGGGATTTTTTATATGACAATTACCAGAAGAAAGCTAATCGTCCAGATCTTCTCTTGCTCCAAGGATGGCGTGTTGGGATCTACGGATCAAGCTTTACTAAAATATGCAGAAAATCTAGAACAGATTTCAAGATATAACAGTGAATCATTAGAAAAATTATTGACCAAATTTGAAAATGTGGCCAACAAAAAAGATTTAAGTACTTATTATCTATATTTAGTGCATCTACTAAGCAAAGATTTGGCGCAGCAGGTTAGCAGCTCAAGGATTACGCTCCAAATTAAACAAAACAGACTTTTATACTTTATCGAAATAGTAAATGAATGCTTTCATCGCGCAGTGATAAATCATTTTTTGGGCGCCTCTGACTCGGTCCTACATCCGATATATTTCCCTTATCTAGAAAAAGTAAAACAATTAAGAACTATCAACTAAATATAAGCTGGGAACACTACAGTCGCTTTTTAGTCGTTAGCTACCTTACAGACACCCCTTAAATAGACCAAACCAACCGTTTTTTAAGCTCACTGAGAGGGTAATGCCCCCGCAGGTTAACTGAGCTCAGAGGTAGAATTTGCTCGAATTTAGAGGAGTTCTACATGAAGCATTCTAAATTTACCGATAGTCAGATCATGGATGCCCTAAAACGGGTTGATGCTGGCTTAGCCATCCCCGAATTCTGCTATGAACTGGGCATCAGTACTGCTACTTTCTACAAGTGGCGTGCCAAATACGGCAGCATGGACATCTCATTCTGACTGAATTACCTTTTTTTCCTGAACACTATTCACCTAAAGTCGGTATAGATGTGAATCATAAGTTTGAACCCCTACATCACTCATTTAAGGGGTCAGAAACACAATAGGAGTATCTAAATGTTAATCAGAGTGAATAAGAACTCATAGAGAAGATCTATTCAGACTCGATGGGTGAGGGACTTGAACAATTAGGATGGAAGAACACTAAATTTCAATGTTGGTTCTATGGTGAACTCAAGATTGATGAAGTTGACTAGTCAGAGTTTTTTAACTGATTACTTGATTAGTGATTTTCACTCCGACACCTATCTTCCCATCCTTTTTTTCAACCCGAACTACTATACCCGTTAAGTCAAACTTAATGACTCCTCCAGGGGTATTCATATCAAGAGAAAACTTTACTTCGGTATTGGGTTGAAACGATTCATCAAACTCTAGATACGCACCAGTCATACTTAGGTCTTTGATTTGACCTTCTGTACCATCTATATCAACCGGTAGAACGCAATTCACTCTAGGACTTCTCTCAGAGTTCTTTGGTTTACGAGTTCTATATTGACTTCCCACACATCATTTATACATTAAAGACCCTAAATATAATATGGTCTCTAGATACTAGATAGTTATAAATTCTAGTATCTTCTAATTGACATACAAGATGGTCTATATGGGATATGTGTTTGTGAGTACAACTAAGTATTACTACTGAGTACTAGTAGATGAAAAATTATTTCCATCTCTGATTTCTTTCCTCAAATTCCATTAACTCTTCAAACTGTTTCTTCTGTTTCTCTAGTTCTTTGAGATTGTGAATCACTTCTTTACCCACATCCGTCTGAATACTCTCTGAGGACTTGTATTTGGTTCTCAACAGTCTGTTTGGTGGTGGAGACACGAACATAGATACAAACTCGTTTTGACTTGATTTTTCCATTTCTGAACCTGTTTTTGGAACTTGAAAGGTAAAGGAAGGGGAGAAATTACAAGAGTGTTCTTATGTGAATATCTCTACATTAAACATGGGTTGAAAACATAGGCTGAATTCATTTTCCCAGTTTTATATAGCCATATGATTTATATGACTTTATTGCTATATTTGATGGTCTGGCGGTGGACGTAGTCACCACCCATATTGTCTCAGCCTCCCACCCTGCTCACAGGGAAATTTACAGGGTATGGAGGTAAAAATAGTTCGAAGATTCTGAAAAACCGCCTGCATAAGCTCAATACAAGCGCCCTTCCAAAGATCTTGCAAACCTAGGAACAGGGAATAACAGGGAAGTTACATAAGCGCAAATTATGTGCAAACGTCTCTTTGGAGGAATGTCTGCCATTAGCCCTATAAGAGTCATTCAAAGCT
>CAIMXN010000239.1 GCA_903845455.1 uncultured beta proteobacterium
CCCAGCATGGCATGCTGGCCAATCCGCACAAATTGATGTACCCCAGACATACCACCCATAATGGCCCAGTCATCTACTTGTACATGGCCTGCAATTTGCGCATTACTTGAGAAGATGGTGTGATTGCCAATTTGGCAATCATGTGCAATATGGACATACGACATGATCCAATTGTCATTACCAAGTCGAGTGATGCCTTCATCCTGTGCTGTCCCAGTATGAATTGTGGTGAACTCACGAACAGTGTTGCGATCTCCAATGATCAGCTGTGTCGGTTCTCCACGATATTTCATATCCTGAGGTGGACCACCAATGGCTGCAAAGTGGGCAAAGTGATTGTCTTGACCGATGGTGGTGTAACCCTCGATCACAGTATGTGAACCTATCTTAGTGCCGGTGCCAATTTTAACGTTTGGGCCAATGACTGAATATGGCCCAATAACCACATTAGCTGCAAGCTCTGCCTTGCTATCAACTACAGCGGATGCATGAATCAAAGTCATCACGCACCTTTCGTACGAACTGCACAGGTAATGTCAGCTTCTGCAACTAACTCACCATCCACTGTTGCTTTTACATGAAACTTATAAATGCCTGCTTTTTCACGTTGATAGATCGCCACCATCACCAATTGATCCCCAGGCACAACTGGTTTCTTGAAGCGGGCAGCATCAATCCCAGCAAAATAGTAAATAGCATCATCCTTTTTCTCTTCGGTAAAAGTGAGTAAGGCTGCTGTTTGCGCAAGCGCTTCAATAATTAAAACGCCAGGCATCACTGGAAAATCTGGAAAATGCCCCTGAAAGAATGGTTCATTCATCGTGACATTCTTAATCGCGGTAATGCTTTGCCTTGGAGTAAATTCCAGCACACGGTCCACCAGTAAAAATGGATAGCGATGAGGCAAGAGTTTCATAATCTTGTTGATATCGATTGTATTAGCTTCACTCATTTGATTGCCCACGTAAAAAGATTAAATAAATTAATTTGCTTCTAGGAAGTCTATGACTCCGTGTTTTTATTCTTGTCCAGCAAACGCAAACGTTGGCGTATTTTATCTAGACCACGCAAGATAGCTGCATTTTTCTCCCAAGCACCATGCAACATTGAGGGATACACGCCCGTGAAATGCTGTCCTGGCTCTGTAATAGAGCGAATAATCGAGGTATTTCCTGAAACAGTCGTTCTATCAGCAATTGTCAGATGACCAGCAAAATTTGCCGCCCCGCCGATGATGCAGAAATTACCAATTTTGGTACTACCTGAGATAGCGGCGCAACCAGCCACAACACAACATTGGCCAATCACTACGTTATGGGCAATCTGCACTTGATTATCGATCTTAGTACCTGAGCCCACTACGGTATCACTCATGGCGCCACGATCAACTGTTGTTGAAGCCCCAATTTCTACATCGTCACCAATCACTACTCTACCGGTTTGCGGAATCTTGACCCATTCACCACCAGTTGCAGAAAAATCTGGAGCAAATCCAAAACCATCTGCACCAATCACTGCGCCACTGTGAATGATGCAACGCTTGCCGATTTGGGTGCCGTAATAAATGGAAATAGATGGGTAAAGCACAGTATCTTCACCAATCATGCTATCTCTAGCAATCGAGGTATTACCTAAGACAGCCACTCGCTCACCTAGCTCAACACCGGCACCAATTTGCACAAAAGGTCCGATGTGGCAAGAAGCAGGAATTATTGCCGTCGAATCTATCACTGCACTTGGGTGTATTCCAGATGTATAGCTTGGAGTATTTCCCTTGGCAAAGTATTGTGCAAATCTTGCAAAGGTGGCATAAGGATTATCAGAGACAAAGTAAACCCGCTGCGCAGAATTTATCCCCAGATTAGCCTGCAAGAACACAAGATCGGCTTTGCTAACAATGAGTGCGCCCGCATTACTATCACTCGCCTGCTGACGATATAGCGGGTTTGATAAAAAAGAGATTTGATCAGACTGCGCACGCTCTAAAGGAGCAAGGCTATGCAGCGTGTGGGAGCCATCCCCCACCAAGCTTGCTTGAAACTGTTCGGCCAGCTCGATGGCGGTGGGCATAAAACTTACTTGAGACTATTCAAAGCCTTGATGACATCGTCAGTTACATCAGCCTTAGGGCTAACGTAAGCAGCTTCTTGAACAATGACGTCAATTTTTCTTTGTTCGGCTATTTGCTTCAGAACGGCATTTGCTTTTTCAGCAATCTTGGCACGCTCTTCAAATGTGCGCTGGTTTAAATCTTCTGTGAACTCACGTTGTTTACGTTGCAATTCACGATCCTGGTCAGCCAACTCACGTTGACGACGTATACGCTCAGCTTCATTCATTACCGCCGCATCACGATCTAACTTCTCAGCTGCTGATTTAATTTTTTGGGCACTATCACGCAATTCATTTTGACGTTTTGTGAACTCACTTTGCAAACGTGTTTGCATCGCCTTTGCCAAGTTAGATTCATTAAAGACTTTTTCAGAGTTCACAACGGCAACGCGTGTACCAGCATCCTGAGCAAACACCTGCGGTGTAGCAAGCACTGATAGGCAAGC
>CAIMXN010000240.1 GCA_903845455.1 uncultured beta proteobacterium
ACTCTGATCGGAGGTTCGAATCCTCTCGTCTCCGCCAATGGGCTATATAAAACAAGGACTTACGAGTCCTTTTTTATTTATGTACCTTATCGTGTACCTTAAAAAAACAGTTTTCAATCACTGCACAAAGTTCTTAAAAATAGTTAAGAACAAAATCTTTATTTGAATTCAACCGCAATTAGTGTAGTTCGAGGGGGTGAAATGCATAAAATGAAGAGTGGCTATAAACATTAAAGTGAATGAACTTATCTAATAGATTTGCCTATAGGGCGAAAGTAAATCAATTTCTTGTTAGTCAAGAAGATGAGATATTGGGCCAGTTAACCAATCAGCATAAATTCAGACAACTAGAGCAACAGCAAATTAACTCTTGGCGCCGCCAAATTAGAGAGTTAAAGCAGACTTTGGCTGGATTTCCAGATGCAACCTTATTGCTTGAGTTTGAGATACCTAGAATTGGGAAACGTGTAGATGGAATTCTGATACTAAATGGTTCAATTTTGGTTTTGGAATATAAGGTAGGCGCGAAAACTTATGATGCAACTTCAATAGATCAAGCATATGACTATGCCCTAGATCTAAAGAACTTTCATAAAGCCAGCCATCATTTAACTATTGTTCCGGTTCTGATCGCTACAGACGCTCCAAGCAAAAGCCCTATTTTAGAAATTGGCGTTGATGGGATAGCAAGTCCTTTATTGGCTAATTCTGACAATCTATTAACTGTTCTAAATCTTCTTTCTACTGCTCTTCCAAAAGTGGGGTTAGATGCAGAGGCGTGGATAAACTCTACCTATCATCCAACACCAACGATTGTAGAAGCCGCTCAGGCTTTGTATAAAGGCCATAAGGTAGAAGAAATATCTAGATCTGATGCTGGTGCAATAAATCTTACAAAGACATGTAGCCATGTATCAAGAGTGATTGATGACGCTAAAGTTAACAATAAAAAAGTAATTTGCCTAATTACGGGTACAGCTGGTGCAGGAAAAAGTTTAGCTGGATTGAATATAGCTACAGAACGGATGCGTTATTTAGAGAATGAACATGCTGTTTTCTTGTCCGGTAATGGGCCATTAGTAGCAGTACTGCGAGAGGCTTTGGTACAAGATCAATTGGCTGAGAATGAGTTTTTACCAAAAGAAGAAAGAATAAAAAGAAAGCCAGCTGAGCAAAAGGCGTCTGCGTTTATTCAAAATATCCATCATTTCCGTGATGATAATTTAGCTTCGAATGAGGCACCGGTTGAAAAGGTGGTAATTTTTGACGAAGCACAAAGAGCATGGAATAAAGAACAGACATCTTCTTTTATGAAACGTAAGCGTGGACAAGATAACTTTTCTATGTCTGAACCTGACTTCCTATTATCCGTAATGAATCGCCACAAAGACTGGTGTGTAGTTGTGTGTTTGATCGGTGGAGGACAGGAGATTAATACTGGGGAAGCCGGTATTACAGAGTGGATTACAGCCCTAAAAGAAAACTATCAGGATTGGGAAATACATTTTTCTGATGAAATCTTTAAATCGGACTACGCATTAAGTAGAGAGTGGCTGGAAGACCAGGGGCCACTCAAACTGCACATTGAGCCTGATCTTAACCTTTCTGTTTCATTGCGTTCGTTTAGAGCCGAGAAACTATCCACATTTATAAGCGCAGTCATTTCAGGCGATGCAATTAGGGCAAGAGAAATTAAAGGGCATCTAACTAACTATCCAATTTATCTAACTCGTGATTTAGAGAAGGCAAAAGATCAATTGAGGCAGTGGGCTCGAGGAAGCGAGCGTATTGGATTGGTTGCTTCATCTAACGCAATTCGATTAAAGCCATCTGGCATCTTTGTTAAGGGCGAAATAGATCCAACGCTATGGTTTTTGAAAGGTAAATCTGATATCCGTTCTTCGCATTATTTAGAAGATGTTGCTACAGAATTCGATGTGCAGGGATTGGAGATTGATTGGGTTGGTGTATGTTGGGATGCGAACTTTAGAGTTGAAGATGGCAAATGGATCACCTATAACTTCTCTGGTTCTAAATGGCAATCGGTGCACGATATCGAAAAGCAAAAGTACATCGCAAATTCCTATCGCGTCTTACTAACTCGTGGGAGACAAGGGATTGTGATCTTTGTTCCAGAAGGCGATGATTCTGATCCAACTCGTCAAAAGACTTTTTATGATCAGACTTATGAGTTTTTAAAACATTGTGGAATAAATAATATTCAGTGTTGAACACTTTTTAATCTCGTCGCATCATTAAGTTAAATCTAACAAGCGCCACAATCAACCCTGCCACTTGCGAAACACTGGGATTGCTTCATATAGCAATTTGATCTTTGATTTCTCTCTCTTTTGTCGTCTATTGCGTCTCTGTCAGCTTTTTGTAAACATTGGGCGTAGGCATTGGTGCCGCGTTTAAATCCAAATTCATCACATTTGGCTTGCAACTGAGCCTTGTATTGTCTCTGTTGGGCTTGGCGTTCTTCTTGAGTGGTGCAAGCACTGAGGATTATCAAGGTAAGGATTCCTAAAAAAAGAGTAGCAAACAAATGCTTAATTTTCTGGAAATCTAAAAAATTCTTATCCATGATTATTTTTTGGGTGAATAAAGTAACTACTAGTTAAATTTAACGTGGTTATTAGTCTCCAACCTTGCGATGCTTTTGTCAATGGAAAAGCACCCCAAAATCAGTCCGGGAAGACCCAAAGGCTCTACAACCTATGATTCAAAGCCGGCTATTGCTTTTGGTGTTGCAGTAAGGGCGCGAAGACTTGAAAGGGGTATATCTCAGGAGACTTTGAGTTCGATGGCATCTGTTGAGCGCTCTCATATGGGGAAGATTGAAAGGGGCGAGCACCTACCCAATTTAGTCCTAATATTGCGTCTTGCAGAAGCTCTTGAAATTAGTCCCGGTGAGTTAGTTGATGCCACCAAAGAGTTGATGGAAAATCCAAATAAACTCTAACTCCGTATTAGCTTTAGTTAAACTGTTTTGAATCACCAACAAATAGTTAGCATTTCTAAGTTAGAGCATAAGTCGTTTAATGAAAGCCATCCAGACTGGGAGAGCTTCCATCGTTTAGCACAACATGGGCATAGCGGTTTCATTACCTTCTAGCTAAAAAATACTAATTGAATTAGTAATTATTAACCCTTACTAATCCGATTAGTATTTATTTAACTGCCTTTCCTTTTTAAGATTCAGCAGTAACTCGTTAAATACCCCAAGGTTAGCGTTTGAATCAGGGCACTCAGTCTCCTTCGCAACCTCTAGTCGCCCAAGCTTGGGGACATGGAACTCCAATAGGCTATGGAGTAATAAAAAGGCTTTGGCTGGATTAGGCGGCACGACATACTCCTCGCGCTCATTCATAGGGTAATTAACCTTTTTTACCTTTATACCTTCAGCAACTGAAGTGAGCCATTCACTGAGCTTATCTATATTTTGATCTACAACATAGGCAATCACCTGACGGGTTTCTGAGGTTGCTCTATTAGGCGTTCCAGCCTTCCTTCCGCCCGTTTTATATCCTAATGGCAAGATACCTCCAATCTAGTAAGGTCTACTTTAGATAAAGCTCCGGACTGGGAACTCAATCCCAACTCACGTAAAACCACGGATAAGACCAACCAGTCAGTACCCATGCCCATCTCTCATCCCTTGGCTCTTTCGAAGAAAACAATCTTTTCAAAATCACCCTTGCACATGTAGCGTAAGAACCTAGAGTCGTAGTAATTCTCAATATGAATTGCCTGAAATCGCCATTCCATTTGCTTAAATGCTAGTTTGATTAACTGATGAAACTTGTATTTACTGAGATGCGCTGGCCGCTCTATAGCAATATGAAGGTGAGGGCGGTCTGATTTGTCACCAATTTCATGAGACACGACAATTCCCAGCTGTTTATGGCCGCCTAAGTATCTGCGCCCATAGACTTTCTTATTAAGGCGGTCATAAAACCAATGCGCAGTTGGACCAATCTTGCATTATGGCCCTTCGTTTTTCTAATCCATCGCTTCGCTGGTAATCTTTTTGTTCTGTATGGGGTCTACGCCCCTATCAATTTCCGCCTTTATTAGCCTTGCTTTATCTATAGCCAGAGCCAAGGTGACGGCGGGGTATCCACCTAACCCCATTTTTCTGCGAACGCCTCCGTAAGTAACCCTGAATACCCAGCTTCTTGTGCCTTCAGCGGTAATCGATAATCCAAGTCCTGGTACCGTGCCAACGGCATGGAATCCTTCCTTATTAAGGCGCTTAACTTCTATCGCCGATAGTGGTTTTGCTAGTTTTGGCAATTTGTACCTTTCATGTACCTAAAAATTATCTAATTAGATGATATGGACTGATACAGTATTAGTCAATAAAGTCAATTAATATATGACTCATATGGCAATTATTGATAGCTCTTGATACGGGATGAAATGTATAAATGGCACCTCTCGTCTCCGCCATAATATTTGGCACATCGAAAGATGGACCGCATTACCCAGATGAGCCCCGCCAACCGCGGGGCTTTTCTTTTTGTTAAGTTCTTATTTCTAGTGCAAATATTTGTTATTTAATAGCTCTGATTTGCGGGGGTTTCTACTTATCTACTAGTATTTAAGTACTAGTAGAAATTATGTATATATAGATGTTTGCTACTGTTTTCTAGATTAGTCATGAAATCTATAATAAATTAGGGTAATCTGCTTGTACTTATAAGGATAAATGGGGAAATCCATGGCTACAGTATTACAAGCAATTACAGCATTTAACACAAATCATACGGGGGTTGCAAAACAAGCTATCACTGATACTGCAGCCAATATTGCAGCAAATCTAGATACATTAAATGCGATAGCCGTTGCTGGAAAAATTGCTTCAGTTGCATTCTCCACAACGACTACAACGCTGGCAATAACAGGAGCTCAGTTATTCAAAGACACAGCCATCCTGTCATTATTGCCATCGACTTATAAGTTAACGGTCTCTGCAGTCCTTGCGCAAAATGTGGCAAGTGCAATAACAAATACTCATACAACTTCCATCACCGTCTCTGACTCTGCAGATAACATCTATGCCAATATTGCAGCCATTGTCACCAATCAAGCGAAGATCACAACGCTGACTGAAACGGGCACAATCGGTACCGTTGCTTTAACAGCTGCTCAATACACCACTACC
>CAIMXN010000241.1 GCA_903845455.1 uncultured beta proteobacterium
TTAGAGCGTATGCCAGTAGCCTTACCCGATCCAACTCCTGAAGAGCTTGCCAAAAAGGCTGCTGAGGCAAGTAAAGCTAATGAGAAATCGGCTGGTGCAGAGGTTCTGAAACACTAATTTAGACGGGTTCCTGGATTTATTACAGCATTCCTTGTATTGATAGATCTCGGAACTCTCTCTTGATTACGCGCTTAGGTTACAATCCTCCCTGTAGTAATTTGGGGCGCTTAGCTCAGTTGGTAGAGCGTCTGCCTTACACGCAGAATGTCGGCGGTTCGAACCCGTCAGCGCCCACCAGATTCCCCATTCGCTTTTTTAGGCTTACTAGCTCTCTAGTCTAAACGCCTAGTACACTCTCTCCATTGACCTTATTTCCTAGCGACTAACTCATGTTTGATACCGTACGTAAGCACCAAAAAATTCTTCAAATTGTTTTGATGCTCTTGATCGTTCCGTCTTTTGTCCTGTTTGGTATTTCAGGCTACTCTGGCTTCCTGGATAAAGATACTGACTTAGTCAAGATCAATGGCAAACCTATCACTGCTCAAGAAGTAGATACAGCCGCTAAACGTCAGGCTGAACGTGTAGGCGGTAATACTCAGATTGCACAGAGCGTCCCATTTCGCCAAGCTATTCTGAATGAACTCTTGCAGCAGCGTATCCTCGGGTTTGCTATCTATGATTTACGTCTGCAGGTTAGCAAAGAAGCTCTAATTAAGAGTTTGCAAACTATCCCGCAAATTCGCGCGTTATATAAACAAGATGGTAGCTTTGATGACCAACGCTTCAAACAACTCTTGGCTGGCAGCGGCATCAATGAAGAACAATTTTATGCAAGCCAAAGTTTTGATTTAAAGATTCAGCAATTGGTTGGTTCAGTTGCTAGGACAGGTCTTGCTAGCCCCAAAATTTCTGCAGCCATTTCTTCCTTGTATGAGACTGAGCGTGAAGTACAGGTATTGCAATTTAATGCTAAAGACTACTTAAATAAGGTCAATCCTTCTCAAGCAGAGCTACAAGCTTTTTATGACACCAACACCAGACTTTTTGAGAGTCCAGAATTTATTGATGTTGAATATATTGTGCTGAAGGCTGATCCAAAAGAAGACGCAAAGGTGTTCAATGAGAGGGCTGATCAGTTTGCCAATATGACTTATGACCAGTCTGATAGCTTGAAACCTGCGGCCGATAAATTAAAGTTAAGCATTCAGTCACAAAAAAATATCACCCGTGGCAGTATGTCTGGACTTGCTAAAGATCATCCGCTCAGTAACCCTAAGGTGGTTCAGGCGCTCTTTGGTGATGATGCGCTCAAAAATAAACGCAACATTGAAGCAGTGCAAACTTCCCCTGGGGTTTTTGTTTCAGCTCGTGTGCTGACACTCCATCCAGCTCAAACTTTGCCATTCAAGGATGTTGCCTCTGAAGTTAAACGCCAAGTAAGTCAACAAGCCGCTGAAAAATTGGCTATTTCTAGCGCTGCAGAACGATATGAAGCCCTGCAAAAAGATCCCAAGAATGCCGCTGGCTTTGCTAGTCCATTTTGGGTTTCTCGTGTAAAGCCTGGAAATCTAGTGGGTCAAGCCATGGATGAAGTGATGTCGGTCAATGCAGATAAATTGCCAGCAGTTGTTTCAATCTCAAACCCAGGTGTTGGTACAAGCATTTACAGAATTGATCAGATCCGCCAACCTGCTAGCGGTGATCCCAAAATCCATCTGGCACAAGCCCAACAAATACAAGCTCTTGCAGCTCAATCTGAATTTGCAGGATTTATGGCTTTCTGGCGTGATGCTGCTGGTGTGAAGGTAATTAATCCACTTAAGCCAATGACTTCGGGTAATGCGGGTAGCTAATAACCCACTTCATTTTTGAGCATTTTTTTGTATGGGGCCATTGAGCCCCATACGTTTTTAAAGAGTATGCTTTGTGCAGCTTCATTAGGGTGAAGGCGGTCTGCTTGAAAAAGTTCTGCTTTATTTGCTACCCCATGTAAGAAAAATGGCAATAGCGCAATATCTTCTTGTTTAGCCAAATTGAAATACAGTTCACGAAATTGCTTGGTGTACTGTTGACCATAATTGGTTGGGATTTGCATGCCAAACAACAAAACTTTCGCCCCATGCTTTTTACTCATCTGAATCATCTTACGTAGATTGTTATCTGTTTCAGAAAGCGGTAAACCTCTCAATGCATCATTAGCCCCAAGCTCCAGTAGCACTAAACCTGGTTTTTTTTGTGCCAATAAATCGCCCAATCGAGAGAGGCCGCCAGAGCTTGTTTCACCGCTGATGCTGGCATTGAAGATGGTCCATGAACTAGATTCTTTATGCAATTGCTGCTGTAGCAGGCTGACCCAGCCAGAACCACGCTGTAAGCCATATTCAGCCGAAAGACTGTCACCCATTACCAGGATGACTGGATTTGTTTGTGCTGATGAGTTAAATCCAATTAACAGGCAAAATAGACCTATAAAGAGCGGTGCTCTTAGAAAATAATAGAATTTGTGAAATCGTTTCATGATTCAAAGGTCAGTGGAAAATATACGGTATGAGCGGTTCATCTATCACAATTAGCGTTGCAAGACTTGGCAAGACTGTTTTTACTAACGATGCTTCTTTATCTATTTTGCACGACATTAGCTTTCAGATTGAGGCGGGTGAGAGTGTGGCGATTATCGGGGCCTCTGGCTCTGGAAAAAGTACACTTTTAAGTCTTTTAGCTGGTCTGGATACTCCAACTGAGGGTGAAGTATCTCTGCTGGGACACAGCCTCAATGGCTTAGATGAGGATGGACGAGCTCGTTTGCGTAGCCTTCATACCGGGTTTGTTTTTCAATCCTTTCAGCTTTTGCCTCATTTAAATGCGCTTGAAAATGTGATGTTGCCCGCTGAGATCGCAGGACTAGATGTGACGACTGCTCGGGTTCAGGCTCAATATTGGCTGGAAAAGGTGGGTCTAAGTCACCGCCTTGAGCATTTCCCGAAGACGCTTTCCGGTGGAGAGCAACAAAGGGTTGCACTTGCCCGCGCTTTTATCTGTAAGCCTGATATCTTATTTGCTGATGAGCCGACCGGCAGTCTTGACGAAGCAAGTGGAAGCCGCGTCATAGAACTTCTATTTGAGCTCAATCGCGAGTCTCATGCCACTTTAGTTTTGGTTACTCATGACCCAGCCTTAGCTGCCCATTGCAGTCGACAGCTACAGTTACAGGCCGGACGATTACTCTAATCAAAACCTTATAATCTAGGGATGTCATTTTTTCGTTGCTTATCAGGGGCTGATGCCCTCTCAGCCTTCCGCCAACAGCGTCTTTTAGCTTCTTTAGCGGCCCAAGGCGTCGCACTTGAGTCGCTTGAGGCTCAATACCTTCACTTCATCTGGTCTGAAGCTGACCTTGATGCAAAAAATCAAAAAATTCTTGCTAGCCTCCTGACGTATGGACAACCTTTTGTCTCAAAGATCAGGGCTGGACAAGGCGCTGTTGTGATACCCAGATTTGGTACGGTATCGCCTTGGGCTAGTAAAGCGACCGATATTGCCCATCAATGTGCTTTGGATGTTCTCCGCATTGAGCGGGGTGTGCAATATGCTTGGCAATCCAAAAAAGAATTCACTCAAGCCCAAAAACAAATTGTTTTAGCAGTGATTCATGATCGTATGACTGAAGCTGTTATTAGCAGTACCGATGAAGCCAAAGGCTTGTATCAAACCTTACCCGATCGTCCGCTATTGCGCATCCCAGTATTGACTGAAGGTAGGGCGGCACTGGATAAAGCCAATCAAGAATTGGGTCTGGCCTTATCTGATGATGAAGTGGCCTATCTCACAGAGAATTTTATTCGCTTAGAGCGTAATCCAAGCGATGTCGAGCTCATGATGTTCGCTCAAGCCAATAGCGAACACTGCCGCCACAAAATCTTTAATTCGACCTGGACTATCGATGGCGACGAGCAAGCACGTTCTTTGTTCGCCATGATTCGTAATACCCATCAATTGCGTCCTGAGGGAACGATTGTTGCTTACTCTGATAACTCCGCCATCATGGCAGGTTGTGAATCTGAGACTTGGGCCCCTCAAGGTAAAGATCAGCGCTATAAAAAAGATACGCGTTTGGTGCACACCTTAATGAAGGTAGAAACCCATAACCACCCAACAGCCATTGCGCCATTTCCGGGGGCATCTACTGGTGCTGGTGGTGAGATTCGTGATGAAGGTGCTACCGGTATTGGGGGTCGCCCTAAAGCAGGCCTCACTGGTTTTTCTGTATCCAATTTAAATATCCCCGGCACTGATTTACCTTGGGAGTCTGAGAAGTACGGTAAGCCAGAGCGGATTGCCACACCCCTACAGATCATGATTGATGGTCCTTTAGGCGGAGCTGCTTTTAATAATGAATTTGGTCGTCCGATTCTGGGTGGTTACTTTCGTGTCTTTGAACAAACCTTAGACGGTACTCGGCGCGGTTATCACAAGCCCATCATGATTGCTGGTGGTATTGGCAGCATCGATTCAATACATACCCACAAAAAACCGATTCAGGCAGGGCATCTATTGATTCAATTGGGTGGTCCTGGTATGCGTATCGGTATGGGCGGTGCAACTGGTAGTTCGGTTGCCACGGGTACGAACACTGCAGATCTCGATTTTGATTCTGTACAGCGTGGCAATCCTGAAATGGAACGTCGTGCGCAAGAAGTAATTAATGCCTGCCGTGCGATGGGCGACAACAATCCTATCGTCTCAATCCATGATGTGGGTGCTGGTGGTCTATCGAACGCTTTCCCTGAACTAGCTGATGGTGCCAGCTTAGGTGCAAAATTTAAATTGCGTAACATTCCACTCGAAGAGAGTGGAATGAGCCCTGCAGAGATCTGGTGTAATGAATCACAAGAGCGTTATGTTCTCGCGATTGATGCTCAAGATTTAGACTTATTCAAATCTTTGTGTGAGCGTGAACGTTGCTTATTTGCTGTGGTTGGTGAGGCGACTGCGGAACGTCAACTGCAATTAAGTGACAGCAAACAAGCAGCAAACTCTGATGCAGCCCTCCCAATTAATATGCCAATGGACGTCTTACTTGGTAAACCACCGCGTATGCATCGTGATGTTGTGCGGGTTAAACAAGAATTCACTGAGCTCGATGTTACAGATGCAGATTTAGCGCAATGTGTAGCTTGGGTGTTACAACAACCCACCGTAGCGAGCAAATCATTCTTAATCACGATCGGCGATAGAACCGTTGGTGGTTTAAATGCACGTGATCCATTTGTAGGTCCTTGGCAAGTGCCCGTTGCCGATTGTGCTGTCACCCTAATGGATTACAAAGGATATCGCGGCGAAGTCATGACCATGGGTGAGAGAACTCCCTTAGCAGTCATCGATGCTCCCGCTGCAGCCCGGATGGCAGTAGGCGAGGCATTAACGAATTTATTGGCTGCAGATATCAACAGCCTTCAAGAGGTGAAATTATCTGCTAACTGGATGGCAGCCTGTGGCGCTGCCGGAGAAGATGCCAAGCTGTATGACTCTGTGCAAGCTATCGGCATGGATCTTTGTCCGGCACTTGGCATTTCTATTCCAGTAGGAAAAGATTCACTATCGATGGCTACTGAATGGCGTGATGGTGATCAGTCTAAAAAAGTGGTTTCGCCAGTCTCTTTAATTATTTCTGCCTTTGCAGCGGTGCTTGATGTCCGCAAGACATTAACGCCTGTATTGAAATTAACAGATGCTAGTGCTGTTGCTTTGGAGACTGAACTGATCTTGATCGATCTTGGTCGAGGTAAAAATCGGATGGCCGGTAGCATTCTGGCTCAAGTGCTTAATCAGTCAGGCAAGATTGCTCCTAACCTGGATCACCCTGAAGATCTCAAGGCACTGGCTACTGCGATCATTGAATTGCGCAAAGAAAATAAATTACTGGCTTATCACGATCGTTCTGATGGCGGTCTATTTGCCTGTGTTGCTGAAATGGCATTCGCTTCCCATGTTGGTATTTCTATCAATGTCGATATGATTGCGGTGGATGTCAGTCAAGAACCAGATCATGGCGATGCTAAAAATTGGGCCGAACAAGTTTCAGGTCGTCGCCATGAACAAACACTACGCGCTTTGTTTACTGAAGAGTTAGGCGCAGTGATTCAGGTTCGCAAGGAAGATCGTGATGTTGTATTTGCAGTTCTGAGAAAACTAGGCTTAAGTGCCTATAGCCACGTGATTGGCAAACCCAATACCAATGGTCGGATTGAAATTTGGCGTGATGCTAAAAATATCTTTGCTGAATCTAGAGAGCTTTTGCAAAAGATGTGGGCTAATACTAGCTATCAAATTGCCCGCTTGCGTGACAACCCAGCTTGTGCGGATAGCGAGTTCCAATTACTGGATAACCTCTCTGATCCTGGTATGTCGCCAAAGTTGACATTTAATCCAGCCCAAGACATTGCTGCGCCGTATATTCAAAAAAATGCTAGGCCCAAAGTCGCGATCCTGCGTGAGCAGGGCGTTAATTCCCATGTTGAA
>CAIMXN010000242.1 GCA_903845455.1 uncultured beta proteobacterium
CCTGTTGCAGATGGACGCCATGCAGTTCGCTTCATCTTGGCATCAACCGCTTGCTCAATTAAACAGTTCACTGCAAATGCTGCGCCTGCCAATAACCAAATGCCAACGATGCCACCAATCAGCACTGGATAAGGCACCATTCCCGGCGTTGCCAAGAACATGCCAATTACTGCACAAAAAACAGCCAGCTGAGTGACGCGTGGCTTAGTCAATACCCAGTATTGACGCCAACGGGCCATTGCTACTGGCTTGGATGCTTCTAGGCTACTCATGTCAATTAGTCATTTTCATTTGAATAGGCGACTGCCATGAAGCCCAATAAGTCATACGAACTAAACAGAATACCAAAGCGGCTGAGCCGCCTGTATGCATTAAGGCAGCTAACAAGGGCCATTGGAAAACAACATTCGATATTCCAGTGAGGACTTGAAGGATTAAAAGTGCAAATAGTAATTTAGATAGCTTGCTGACTTGAGGCAATACGCTACCAGCTCCACGTGAGGCGCTAAAAGTCAAAAAGGATAGGGTAAGTAAAACGAGTACAGCAAAAACACGGTGCGCCCAATGGATCGCCTGAAGTGACTGGGGGGAAATATATTCACCCGTAGCATTGCGCCCTAACTCTCTCCACAAAGTAAAACCCTCTTGCCAATTTGCCTCAGGCCATAAAGAACCAAGACAGGTCGGAAAGTCTGGACAAGCCAAGACTGCGTAATTAGTGCTGACCCAAGCGCCTAGGAAGATCTGAATCGTCAGGACCAGAAGTGCGCAGGCGAGTAATTTTCCCGAGATAGGTTTTCTACGCAGTGTAAGAGCCTTTGATGCTATTTCTTGCCAACCTTGTTGCGCATAAGCAGTCAATGATGCAAGCAATACCAAAGCCAGCATCAAATGAATGGTGACAATAATAGGCTGGAGTTTCATGGTAACTGTCCAGGCACCAAATGCCCCTTGAATACAAACCAAAGCTAGTAGTACTAGACTTCCGAAAAGTGGTGATTTACCCAAGCTCTTGATCTTGGTAAACGCCCATCCAAGTTGAACCACAATCAGTGCACCAAGGGTCATCGCTAAATAACGATGAATCATTTCTATCCAAGCCTTCATGACTGTGACAGGTCCTTCAGGCAAGACTGCTTGCGCCACCTGGATATCTCCAATCGCATGCCATGGATTAGAAGTGCCATAGCAACCAGGCCAATCAGGGCAACCTAAGCCTGAATCTGTCAGCCGAGTAAAGGCGCCAAAAACAATCAGGTCAAAGGTCATAAAAACTAGAACCCAGTTGAGTTTGGTAAAAAAACTAAAACCTGGTCTCGTCCAAAGATAAGCCAAAGGAAAGCCAGCAAAAATCATTGCAATCATCGCCAATTCAAAAAATAAAACCAGCTGGCTCATGACAAATTTTCGCCCTGGTGATTCAGGCGTAAAAGTTTTTCCAGATCTTTTTTAATATTGCCAAATTCTTTAGGTGAATTCGTTACCGGAAAATACATCATTTTTGCTGGGCTTGGGTCTATTAATTGGATTGCTTGGGCCGAGCCCTCGCGCTCAAGCCAAGCCTGAAATTCTGCTTTAAGTTTTGGATCTGAAGGTAGATTTACCACTCTAAAACCTGCCGTCTTTTCATCGTAGGCAAGAGCAACTTCTGGATCCACTGCTTCGCCATCAATATTTACCCAAAGCAGTTGCACACGCCCACTCTCTCTGCCCATCGCAACACGTAGTTGTCTCATCAAAAATAAGGCCTCAATACATGCCGCATTCTTCACCTGACAATCACCCGCAGGACGAGCTACCAGCAGTGTCCATTTACCTTTTAAGGGAATATCAAACCAAGCATTGTTTGCATCCTGAGCAGGCTGTACTAAAAAGCCAAAATTGGTTTTACCACCCGCAGGCTTAATGACGTAATAAGAAAAGTAAGAGGCAATCACTGGAGCAGCGCAAGCTAATAAAAGAAATAGCATTTGTAGTCTGCCGCGACGTGTCCGCGCATCAATCACCGCAGAATCTGCCTGCGACGCTGGTATTAATAGCTCTTTATCACTCACCTTTGTCCTCACGCTTTACAGGCTGATGCCGATATTGCCTCAGCCCACTAAATAACCAAAAGAAAAATCCACTTAAAGCCAATGCAAACCACTGAAAGGCGTAAGCATAATGACGATCAACCCCAGTTGTCGGGAGAGCCCACTGTCTGCTTAAACCATCCACACCGTCATTACCAGATTCTCGCAAAATGAATGGCACTTGTAGCCATCCATGTAATTGAGCTTCTTTGTCTAAATCAAAATTTTGCTCAATGCGAGGTTTAGTAATATGGGCATCATTTTTCCCCAACTCAAAAACTTTTCCAGGTCCTACCAATGCTATACCTTCCACCAATATAGTTCCAGGTGGAGTGCTTACAGGGGGCAACTGGGTACGCTCATCATTATTGCGGGGTGCCCAACCTCGATTTACCCACAGTACCACTTCACTACCTTCTAGCTTGAGTGGCGTCATCACATAGAACCCAGATTGTGCAACTCCGTCAGGACCATTTTCTGAGACTGGGCGCGGGCGATTATCAAGCCATATCGTTTCACCTGCAAGAAAAGAGCCCCTCACTAAAACACGCCGCTGGGAAGCTTCTTCTAGAGTCCAAGATTGCGCATTGAGACTCAATGTGGGTAATTTTTGCCGAGATGCCATGCTCTCTGCCAAAGCAATCTTCTGCTGGGCTCTACTGAGTTGCCAAAAACCAGCAGCACAACCGATCGCAATCACCACAAGGGCTGATACAGTAGCGACTATGCGCTTAGTAACTAGGCTAGAAAAAATATTCAACGAGGATTCTTAAGATGAAATGGATTATTCCGATTGCATTACTAATGATTGTTGCAAGCTTAGGATCCGCACTCTATTACATGATGAAAGATAAAGGCAATAGCACCAGAATGGTTCATTCTCTGATGCTCCGCATTGGCCTATCAATCGCTTTATTTATTGGCATTTTGCTTGCCCACTACTTTGGCTATATCGAAGCAACTGGCATACGCGTTGGTGTGAATTAATAAGCTTTAAATCAACACAAACAACTAAAAACAAATCGGGGCTTTATGCCCCGATTGACTTGATAGTTACATCCAGTAAACAGCGATGTACAGACCAAGCCACACCACATCAACAAAGTGCCAGTACCAGGCAGCACCTTCGAACGCAAAGTGATGGTCAGAAGTGAAATCACCACGAATCATACGACGCAACACAATCGCTAACATCGTGCCACCCAAGAATACGTGGAAGCCATGGAAGCCAGTCAGCATAAAGAAGGTTGAACCATAGATACCTGAAGTTAGCTTCAAGTTGAGCTCATGATAAGCATGGTAGTACTCGAAACCTTGGAAGCATAAGAAAACAAATCCAAGACCAACTGTTGCAGCCAAACCAATGATGGCTTGCTTCATATGGTTTTTAACTAATGCGTGGTGTGCAAAAGTAATTGTTACGCCAGAGCTCAAAAGCAACAGGGTATTGAGGGTTGGGATTGGCCATGGGCCCATTGTTTCAAACTTCGGAACCAAACCTGCAGGGCCAGCATTTGGCCATACTGCTGTGAAATTAGGCCAGATCAGCTTGCTTTCAACATCACCCATCCAAGGCATCGCAATATTGCGGGCATAGAACAAGGCTGAGAAGAAAGCCGCGAAGAACATGATCTCTGAGAAAATAAACCAGGCCATCGACCAGCGATAAGAAACATCAACGTTGACGCCATTCTTACCGGCATTTGACTCTGCAATCGTATCGCCGAACCAGTTGTAGAGTACAAACAAAATCCATGCCACACCGCCCAAAGATAGCGGGCCACCCCAGGAGGTGTGATTTACCCAGCCCGTCATGCCAAAACCAAAAGCGATTAAGCCTATGGCTGCCATGGCAGGATGCCTAGATAAGGCAGGTACAAAATAGTATGGGGTTGAATTGGATGACATCTTATTCTCTCTATTCAATCAAAAAATAATCAATGGGAAACAACTGCTTTCACTATCAATAAGAGGGTAGCCATAAAAACTAGGGCTCCTATTACCCCCGCAATGATAATGTGCACAAAACTGAGTGAGGCAATATCTTCTTGCAAACCCGACTTTTTACGGATCCCCAAGAAACCCCACATTACTGCTTTCATAGACTGCCAAAAACTACTGTTCTTCTTCATGATGACACCTTCGATTTAGGGGCTGGCGGCGGCCCGATCCCTAACTCAAAGAAGGTGTACGACAAAGTAATCGTCTTCACATCCTCCGGCAATCCAGCATCAATCACAAATACCACTGGCATCTTTCTAGTCTCATGCGCAGTTAATGTTTGTTGCTGAAAACAAAAACACTCTAACTTCGTAAAAAATTCTGTTGCACTCTTGGGCGCATAACTTGGTATCGCTTGCGCCTCTACCGAACGATCTAGATTGTTATAGACCTCATACACAATCTCTGTCATCTCACCCGGATGTACTTCTAAAAAATTCTTAACCGGTTTAAAAGTAAATGGTCCGCGGCTATTTGAATCAAATTCAATCGTGACAACCCGCGAATAATCTACTTGAGTATTGCCAACCTTATTAGCACTAAAGGCTCTTACACCATAATCATTCTTACTGGTAACCACATTAATACCAGTCACTTCACATAGCGCCTTATAAAGAGGCACTAAAGCATAACCAAATCCAAACATCATGACCGCAGCAATTAAGAGCTTCAGCATAATTTGGCGATTGAGGTTTTGAACTCCTGACATCCGACTAATCTGGGTGCTTAACTTAAAACACTATGTTTAATCACGATGCCAATGAAAAAAACCACCGCCACACTCAAAAGCACAAGCCCTAAGCGACGATTATTCGCTGCTTGGACTTTTTTAGATCCCAAATTAAATTCCTGCGTCATGCAATTGCTGTGCAGATGGAGGAGTTTCAAAAGTATGGTGAGGTGCTGGTGATGGAATAGTCCACTCCAAACCTTTTGCACCATCCCATGGTTTCATTGAGGCCTTTTCGCCCTTGCCGCGATACGCAGGCAATGCTACAAAGAACAAGAAATAAACCTGAGCCAAACCGAAACCCAGTGCGCCAATAGAAGCAACTAAGTTGAAGTCAGCAAACTGGGTTGGGTAATCAGCATAACGACGTGGCATACCCGCTAAGCCCAAGAAGTGCATTGGGAAGAAGGTAATGTTGAAGAAAATCATGGAAGCCCAGAAATGGATCTTGCCGCGAGCTTCATTAGCCATATAGCCAGTCCACTTTGGACACCAGTAGTAGAAGCCTGCAAACATTGCGAATAAGGAGCCAGCAACCAATACATAGTGGAAGTGAGCTACCACGTAATAAGTATCTTGTAGACCAATATCAATTGGCGCCATCGCTAAGATCAAACCAGTAAAGCCGCCCATGGTGAACACGAAGATAAATCCAACTGCCCACAACATAGGCGTTTCAAAGGTCATCGAACCTTGCCACATTGTTGCAACCCAGTTGAAAATCTTCACACCTGTTGGAACAGCAATCAACATAGTGGCGTACATGAAAAATAACTGCCCAGTTACAGGCATACCAGTTGCAAACATGTGGTGAGCCCAAACGATGAATGACAAAATCGCAATCGACGATGTCGCATAAACCATTGAGCTATAACCAAACAAGGTTTTTCTGGAGAAAGCAGGCACGATTTCACTGATGATTCCAAATGCTGGAAGAATCATGATGTAAACCTCTGGGTGACCAAAGAACCAGAAAATATGCTGGAACATGACTGGATCACCACCGCCAACTGCCGAGAAGAACGAAGTTCCGAAATGACGATCAGTCAATACCATGGTGATCGCACCCGCCAATACTGGCATCACAGCGATCAATAGGTAAGCAGTAATTAACCAAGTCCAGCAGAACATGGGCATTTTCATCAAGGACATGCCAGGAGCACGCATATTCAAGATGGTCACGATGATATTAATTGAACCCATGATGGAAGACGCGCCCAACAAATGGAGGGAGAAAATCGCCATGTCCATTCCAGGACCCATCTGTGAAGTCAAAGGAGCATAAATAGTCCAGCCTCCTGAAGGAGCGCCACCAGGAACCAAGAAAGAGCTCAATAACAAAGAAGCAGCAACTGGCAAAATCCAGAAACTGAAGTTGTTCATACGAGCAAATGCCATGTCGGATGCGCCAATTTGTAGTGGCACCATCCAGTTAGCAAAACCTACGAAGGCCGGCATGATCGCACCGAACACCATCACCAAACCGTGCATGGTAGTTAACTGATTGAAGAACTCAGGACGGAAGAATTGCAAGCCTGGTTGGAATAATTCCAAACGAATTCCCAAAGCCATCGTACCGCCAGCCAGCAAACTAATGAATGAGAAGATCAAGTACATCGTACCAATATCTTTGTGGTTGGTTGCGTACAACCAACGACGCCATCCATGTGGCGAATGATCATCATGCGCGTGATCGTGTTCGTGGTCAATGGTGGTAGAGACTGTGCTCATGGATTACTCCGGTTTCGTTTTATCTGTATTAATGAATGGATTACTTGCCGCCGCGGGCAGTAATAATTTCTTGGGTCTGAATCACTTCACCCGTCTTATTACCCCAGCTATTACGTGTATAAGTGATTACTGCAGCGATATCGCCGTCAGAAAGTACTCCACCCCACTTAGGCATTGCATTTTTACCGTTCAAGAGAATCGCAAATTGGCCATCTTTCGGACCATTCACTACCTTGCTTCCCTCTAAAGCTGGGAACGCGCCTGCGCCCTTGCCGTTAGGCTGATGGCATGCTGCGCAATTAGCTGCATACACTTTAGCACCACGCTCTTTTTGTTCTTCTAATGTGTAAACCTTTGAAGGGTCATCAGATGCAGCAGCCATTTCTTTTTTCTTATCAGCCACCCACTTGGTGTAATCCTCTTCTGAAACCACCCTCACAACAATTGGCATAAAGGCGTGCTCTGCACCACACAGCTCAGAACATTGACCACGGTAAATACCAATAGTTTCTACTCTAAACCAAGCATCACGTACAAAACCAGGGATTGCATCTTGCTTAACGCCGAAGGCTGGAATAGTCCAAGAATGAATCACATCATTAGCGGTCATAATCATGCGAATTTTTTTGCCAACAGGCACAACCATCTCATTGTCCACTTCCATCAAATAGGTATTTGATTTTGGAGCAAGGTTGTTGATGGCTTCACGCGAAGTTGATAGTGTCGACAAGAAGCTAATACCTTCGCCCTCACCTTTAATATAGTCATAGCCCCATTTCCACTGATAACCAGTAGTCTTAATGGTGACATCTGAATTAGTTGTATCTTTCATCGCTACAACTGTTTTTGTTGCTGGCAATGCCATGCCAATCACGATGAGTAAAGGTATGATCGTCCAAATAATCTCAACAGTGGTGCTCTCGTGAAAAGAAGCGGATTTAGCACCGAGTGATTTACGGTGCTTCAAGATGGAATAAAACATCACTCCAAAAACACCCACAAAAATCACTGCACAAATGATCAACATCATCCAATGCAACCAATGGATTTCTTGCATGATTTTAGTTGCTGGGGCAGTGAAATTCATCTGCATTACGGCTGGGCCACCGGGCATATTTTCTGTTGCGTATGCAAAAGCAGTGCCAAAGGCTGCTACAAAATAGAGCGAAGCCCTAGTGACTTTTCCAAATAAATTCATCTTATTCTCTGTTTATTGTCGTGAGCACTGCAGCAATAACGCTACAAAATGCCCAAAATGCGGTCTCAAGCAATACATCAAGGGCTGATTATAGGGTCAATTAAGCCCAACAACAAACTGAGCCAAGCTCAGCTGGACTCAACCCTAATCAAGGTTTAAATGATAGTAACTACTTACACTCAATCAGAATCACTAATTGTCTTGCGTTGGATTTGTTTTGGATCAATGTAGGCGACCTGATTTTGTGTCTGAGCAAGGTGTTTACCAATCACCCAAGCATGCCCATAAACCAGTTCTAAGGTGAGTTTTTTAGGTAAATCGATCGATGTCTGAGCGGCAACCAAAGTGGAAACAATTAAATTAAGCGCCCTAGCATCTACAAGCAATAGATCATCAGACTCATATTCCAAATACAGATATTCCATATCTATCACTGGGTCTGAGAATCGCTCGCCAAGTAACGCATCTCCCATGTCATGCATATCCCATGGACTCATCAAAGCCTTTAAACCAAGCTTCTCAGAGTTCTCTATCGCGCGGAGCTCTTTACCGGTATCCGGGCCCAAATAACTGAAGCTTAGTAGTCCACCCTCTCGCAAAACTCGCCAGCACTCTTTTAAAAAATGCTTGGGATCTGGCAGATCCTGTATCAGCAGGTCACTGAAGATCAGATCTACAGAATTTTCAGGAAGATCGATTCGACCAGTTTGTCGGTAAGCTTCCAAGGAGATGGAAGATCCACCCTTAAAAATAGAGCGCACCTTACGCGCAAGCATGAATTGCCAAAAATCCATGCCAGGTAGACTCTCTTCACCAACACTATGAAATGCTGCTCTTGGAAATCGCTTACTCAGAAATGTTGCATGAGCCCCAGGAAAATCTGGAATCAATAAAATGTCTTTAGGCTCTAGCTTCACGATATCCAATTTTTGCAACATACGGTCTGCAATTTCACTCTGAAGCCATCTTATGGATTGGGTCATTCACTCAGTATACTCAGCGCCCCATGTCCCCATTAGCAAGCACCTTCCAAGCCATTTTCACAAAAATCATATCGGTTGCTTTGCCGACATCTTGCATCGTGTGTGAGACATTTCAAAATAAAACACTATGTAGTGCGTGCGTCCAAGGAATTACATATCAAGGTCTATTCAATTACGAATGTTGTAAACAATGCAACATTGCTTTAGACAGCACTGAACTAATACACCAGCACTGCAGACAATGTGAAATAGAGCCCCCAAACTATGATGAAACTCACTGTCTAGATTGTTATACCGGCGCCTTGCAAACGGCTTTACACCAACTGAAATATCAAAAACGTCTGACCTTTGCTCATGGGCTCGCTAATACATGGAATCAGTTTTTGGGAGACCAGCTTCAATACACTGATGCAAGCTATCTCCTCCCAGTGCCGCTGAGCACTCAAAAGCTCTGTTCCAGGGGATTTAATCAAAGCTGGGAATTAGCGCGCCGGATTCAATGCGGACCTCATATTACAAAACTACCAAATGCCTTAAGGCGCCACCACCATAGGCAGCACCAGGCATCGGGTAATAGAGATATGCGAAGCAGGGCAATTCAAGGAATGTTTTATATCGAAGAAAAATATCGTCCCACCATAGAAAACCAAACCATCATTGTTTTTGATGATGTAATGACCAGTGGTGCCACATTAAATGAAATTGCCGGAGTTCTGAAGGACAATGGTGCATCACGTGTGATTAATTGGGTCTTATTAAGAACACCCAGACCAGCACAACTAAGAGCTCAGCATGTTTAATATTGTTTTATTTGAACCAGAAATTCCACCCAATACTGGAAACATCATTCGCCTGTGTGCGAACACTGGCGCCAAACTCCATTTGATTGAGCCCTTAGGTTTTCCAATGGAAGATGCAAAATTACGCAGAGCTGGCTTGGACTATCACGAATTTGCTAGCGTCAAAGTTCATGCTCACTGGGCAGCATTTTTAGAGCACGAAAAGCCTTCCAAAGATCATCTTTTTGTACTTACTACCAAGGGATATGGAAAATTTCATGAAGGCAAATATCTGCCTAATGATTACTTTATTTTTGGCTCAGAAACTAAAGGGATTACTGAGGAAGTTAGAGACTCAATTCCTGTCGCTAATCGAATGCGCTTAGCAATGCAAGATAGCAGTCGTAGTCTCAATCTATCTAATACTGTTGCCATCGTTGTGTATGAAGCCTGGCGCCAAAATGACCTCGCAGGTGGAAACTAAACGGTTTTAAGTTTCAATCTTGGGATCGCGCCCCATAAGTTTTTTAACTGCCTCTTTAGCAGAAAGCTTACCCGATAAAACTTCACCCATCATGGTAGTAATCGGCATCTCTACTCCTAAACGAGTTGCCAAACTGCCAACCGCTGAAGCGCACAATACACCCTCAGCAACATGCCCCAAGCCTAGCAAAATCTCTGGCAAAGATTTGCCTTCTGCTAGCAAAAGTCCTACGCGACGATTACGAGACAGATCACCAGTAGCAGTCAAAATTAAATCACCGGCACCCGTCAAGCCCATGCAGGTTTCTGCTTTACCACCGGCAGCTTTCACCAAGCGCATCATCTCCGCAAGTCCACGCGTCAGTACTGCTGCCCGAGCATTTAAGCCAAGATCTAATCCATCACCTATCCCTGCGGCAATGGCCAATACGTTTTTTACAGCACCACCTAATTCAACGCCAATCAAATCATCACTGGCGTAGATGCGCATATTGCCTTGATGAAAAGCCGTTTGAACAATGCCACATAAATTACTAGATTTGCTTGCCACAGTCAGTGCGCATGGCATACCCTCGCCAACCTCATGTGCAAAACTCGGTCCTGAAAGAGCGCCGTAGGTGTGCTGTAAACCATGGCTATGTATGAGATCTTCACGCTCTACCACCTGATGGGGCAACAAAGATGTAATAGGCTCAAGTCCTTTACAGAGCCAAACAATATTGAGTGGCTGCTTTGCCAAATTCAATACTTGTGCAATCGTTTCTGACAAACCCGACATTGGAGTTGCAATTACCAGTAAATCTTCAGCAGAAAGTCGGCCAATAGCATCTGCAAAACTAGCCTCTAATAACAAACCTTTAGGCAACGTAACGCCTGGTAAATAAGATTTATTTTCAGCACGCTGTTTCATGGCTTGAGCTTGCTCAGAACTCCGCGACCATAAACAAACATCACCCTCTTGAAGATGCCTAGCGGCTTGCACAGCCATGGCAGTCCCCCAAGCACCAGCTCCGAGCAGCGTCACTTTCATGATCTGTGGGCCTGTTAAGTAAACTTAGTTAGGGAGAATAATTTTGCTCTCATCGCTTGGACTACCCTCATTACCAGCAGTTGCTTGAGCGGCCTGCATTAAACGATGTTCGTACATACCGTGGAAATTAATTTCATTCAAATGAATAGGCTGAAAGCCCGCCCGGCTAATGATATCCGCCATGTTAGAGCGAAGATAAGGATACAAAATGGTTGGGCAAGCAATACCCAACATCGGATCAATTTGTTCTGCTGGAATATTGTGAAATTCAAAAATACCAGCTTGATTTGCTTCAACTAAGAAGAGGACTTTTCCATCAACTCTAGCAGTGATAGTGGAAACCAATGCCACTTCAAAAATTTCATCGCTTAGACGATTAACAGCTACATCAACTTCCACCTGAACTTGCGGTTCAGCTGCAACCAATAAAATTTGGGGGGCATTAGGCTGCTCTAAAGATAAGTCTTTGAGATAGATTCGTTGAATCCGAAAACCGGGTTCATTGGTATTTTCAATCCCATCTTGGGCTGTGGAAGATGTTTCAGTCATAACAAACTTTCTCTATGAATTTCTTAAATAAATTAGGTTAATAATGGGTCAAGTTGGCCAGCACGATCTAGCGCAACTAAATCATCGTAGCCGCCAATATGAGTTTCACCGATATAGATTTGTGGAACAGTGCGACGCCCAGTACGAGTCATCATGAGCTCACGCTGCGCCGGATCCCGATCAATCAAAATCTTCTGCAAATTTGCAACACCCTTTTTCAGCAATAGTTTTTCTGCCATCACACAGTAAGGGCAAACTTGGGTGCTGTACATTGTTATTTGAGGCATGATTTACTCTGTACGTTCTTGTTATTTGACCAAAGGAAGCGCGGCAGCCTTCCAAGCTTGAACACCCCCCTCAAGTATTGCCACTTCAGCAAAACCCAACTTTTGCACATCGGCAATCGCTTTACGAGAATGACTCCCACTTTCACAAACCAGCACAACAGGGTGTTTACGATCTAATTTCATTTTTTCCAAACCTGCTGCCAACTGGCTAGCGCTGATCAGTTTTGCGGCTGGTAAATGGCCTGCTTTAAATGCCTCTTCCGGACGCAAATCAAAGACATGGGCTTTGCGACGGTTCATCCAAATAGTAGCCTCCGTGGGCGACAAGCCCTTTCCGCTAATTAGCGTAGATAATGTTGGTTGGAAGAGTGCTATGCCTGAAACCACTAATAGGGCAATAAGCGCTAAATTATCAATTTGCGTGAGAAAGTTCATCCTCGGATTATAGAATGGCTCTATGAAACAACTTGTCCTTATTCGTCATGGTGAATCTGCCTGGAACCTTGAAAACCGCTTTACTGGCTGGGAAGATGTAGACCTAACCCCCAAGGGCGCAGAACAAGCCCTAGCTGCCGGTGCAAACCTTCGTAAAGCCGGCTATGAATTTGATATCGCTTACACCTCTGTTCTAAAGCGCGCCATCCGTACCCTTTGGCATGTGCAAGACACTATGGATCTCATGTGGATTCCGGTTGTGCATAGTTGGAGGCTTAATGAGCGCCACTACGGTGCCCTAACAGGCCTTAATAAAGCCGAAACAGCGGCTCAATATGGTGCTGAGCAAGTCCATACCTGGCGTCGCTCCTACGATGTGCGTCCTCCCTTACTAGAAGTGGGAGATGAGCGTAACCCGCAGAATGATCCACGTTACTCTAAACTCAATGCCTCAGACCTTCCTTTAGGTGAATGCCTGAAAGATAATGTTGAGCGAGTTTTACCCCTTTGGAATGAATCTATTGCTCCTGCACTTAAAGCTGGTAAACGTGTCCTATTAGTAGCCCATGGCAATAGTATCCGCTCTTTGATTAAGTATTTAGACCAGATGTCAGACGAAGCAATTATGGAAGTGAATGTGCCAAATGGCATTCCACTAGTATATGAATTAGATGACAACCTCAAACCAATTCAACATTTTTATTTGGACTAGGCCCACACAAACACATGCGTCAATTTCTTAAGAACCTTGCCCTCATCTCCATTGGTCTCATTGTTGGAGTAACTGCTTCTATTCAGCTGTCAGCAACAGCTCAACAAACTCCCGTCACCCAAGGAAGTACTACCCTCCCATTAGACGAGTTACGTACTCTTTCAAATGTTTTTGCACAAATTAAACGCGAGTATGTAGAGCCTATTGAAGATAAGCAGCTTTTAACTGATGCCGTTAAGGGCATGGTGAGCAGCTTAGATCCCCACTCTACCTTCTTGGATAAAAAAGATTTTTCCGAAATGCAAGAGCAAACTTCGGGGAAATTTGCTGGCCTTGGAATTGAAATTACCTCTGAAGATGGCCTTGTTAAAGTCCTCAATCCAATTGAAGACAGCCCAGCAGCTCGTGCTGGCCTTCAGGCAGGTGATTTAATCACGCGCCTAGATGACAAGCCGGTGCGTGGAATGTCGCTTGATAAAGCCGTACGCACAATGCGTGGTTCACCAGGCACAAAAATCACTCTAACGATTTATCGTAAGAACGAAGAACGTACTTTCCCTGTAACAATTACGCGCGCTGAAATTAAAGTGCAATCTATAAAAACAAAAATTTTAGATAACGATATCGCATGGGTTCGTATCACTAGTTTCCAAGAGCGCACTGTGCCAGATCTTGCTAAGAAACTGAGTGAGATTGCAGCTCAAAATCCTAAGCTCAAAGGTGTCATCCTAGACTTGCGCAACAATGGTGGTGGTCTTTTACAAGGTGCCGTTGGCGTTGCAGCTGCCTTCTTACCGGCTGATGCTGTCATTGTCTCCACTAAAGGTCAATCACCCGATTCGAAGCAAGTCTTCAATGCAACGCCAGAGATGTATCGACTGAACGAGCCAGGTGATCCCTTGGCAGGCGTGCCAGCCCTCTTTAAAAAAATACCTATGGTTGTTTTAGTGAATGCTTATTCAGCATCTGCCTCTGAAATTGTTGCTGGGGCTTTGCAAGACTACAAACGTGCCACGATCATGGGTAAAACAACTTTTGGTAAAGGCTCAGTGCAAACAGTACGTCCATTAACCAATGAATCAGCACTCAAGATCACTACTGCTTACTACTACACACCTAGCGGTAAATCCATTCAGGCATACGGCATTAAGCCTAATATTGCAGTTGATCAAAATAAAGATGGCGACCCCGATGATGTCTTGATCACTCGTGAAATTGATAGCGAAAAACATCTGCGCAATAAACAATCATCTGAAGAAAAGTTAATTGCGGATAGAGAAAAACGGCGTCTCGAAGAGTTACAGCGTATTGAAGAAAAGAATGCTAAGAAAACTCCCGAAGAAAAAGAAAAGGAAAAATCTAAAAAACCTCCTGAACTTGGCAGTGTTGATGACTTCATGCTTTCGCAAGCAGTAGCGTTTATTGATGGTCAGCCCGTTAAACGCTC
>CAIMXN010000243.1 GCA_903845455.1 uncultured beta proteobacterium
TCGTTTCTATCCAGAGGGTGAGGCGATGGCGCACGTTGTTGGTTTTACTAATGTCGAGGATCGTGGCCAAGAAGGTATGGAACTCTCGAGAGAGAAGGATTTGGCAGGACACCCGGGACAGCGTCGAGTAGTAGTGGATCGCTTGGGGCGGGTTGTCGAAGATGTGGCGATTGAGCAGTTTCCGCAAAATGGTAAGGACCTGCAACTCTCTATTGATAGCAAGATTCAATATCTAGCCTATAACGCAGTAAAAAGTGCGGTTCTAGAGCATCATGCAAAAGCGGGGGGTGCGGTTGTCCTAGATACGCAGACTGGGGAAATTTTGGCTTTAGCCAATTACCCAAGTTACAACCCGAATGATCGTAGAAATTTGAGTGGTGAGCAGTTGCGCAATCGTGTGCTAACAGACACATTCGAACCAGGATCAACTATTAAGCCGCTAACCATTTCTGCGGCATTGGAAAAGGGCGCAGTTACACCTAATACCAATATGGTAATTGGTGCCAAATATTTAGTTGGACCTAAGCCAATTACCGATACGCATCCTTATAGCAATTTATCAGTTGCTGAAATTATCCAAAAATCAAGCAATATTGGCACAGCCAAAATTGCGATGAACTATCTCTCCTCGGAAGAGATGTGGGAGATGTATACAGCAGTGGGTTTTGGGCAGTCTCCAAAAATTGGATTTCCAGGGGCAGTAGCTGGAACAGTTCACCCATTTAAAAAATGGATGCCTACCGACCAAGCACGTATTGCTTTTGGTTATGGTATCTCAGCATCTCTTTTTCAGGTTGCACGCGCATACACCATTTTTGCTCGTGATGGTGACTTAGTACCTTTGACCATTGAACGCAGTCCTGAATTTAAGCCAGGCACGAAAGTCATCTCAGCAAAGACGGCTACCGAAATGCGTAGCATGTTGGAGACGGTCACGGAGCCTGGCGGTACTGCGGTAAAAGCACAAGCAGATGGTTATCGCGTTGGCGGTAAAACTGGCACAGCCCATAAGTTAGTTGGTAAAGGCTACGGAAATTCTTATCGAGCTTACTTTGCCGGTATTGCGCCTATCAGTGCGCCCCGAATTGTTGTAGCGGTAATGATTGATGAGCCTACTGGCGGAAGTCATTATGGCGGCGATGTAGCAGCCCCGGTGTTCTCGACCATTGTGAGTGAGACCTTACGTACTCTGAATGTTATTCCTGACACAAAGATAAAACAAATGGTGTTGCAGGATCAGCCTAGTGCTGATATGCATATAGCTGGTAGACATGCTCAACCAATGGTTTTAAAAAGATGAGCGTGGTCATGAATATAGAAACCACCCACTTAATAAATCATTTGCATGATTTGCTTGAGTCATCTGCGAAAGTGACTGCAGATAGTCGTCAAGTTCGGTCCGGAGATATTTTCTTTGCTTATCCAGTGGGTCATGGGAAAGCATTACGTGACGGACGTGAGTACATTTCAGCTGCTTTACAAAATGGTGCTGCGGCTATCGTTTTTGATCCAGCAGGTATGGGTGATGACTACATGGATCACCCACAATTTTTTGCTGTTGAGAATTTAGCAAAGCAAGCTGGTCAGTTATGTTCCCAGTGGTACGACTTTCCAAGTAAGCAATTAAAGGTGATCGGTGTAACGGGCACCAATGGGAAAACTACTATTACTCAATGGCTTGCACAGGCTTTAGATCAGTCCAACAGTCGTGCAGCTGTTGTAGGTACATTGGGTTCTGGTTTTCCTAATGCGTTGATACAGACGGGCTACACAACCCCGGATGCACCGCGCTTGCAGTCACAGATCAAAGCGCTTTTAGATGCAGGCGCCAAACAGATTGCACTGGAAGTTTCATCCCATGCTTTAGAGCAAGACCGTATTGCAGGCCTTGAGCTAAATTGCGCCGTCTTTACTAATTTAAGCCAAGATCATCTCGATTATCACGGCAGTATGGCCAACTATGCCGAGGCAAAAGCAAAGCTATTTAAGCAAACTGGCTTGGAACATGCAGTAGTGAATATTGACGATACATTTGGTCGTGAGTTAGTGATTCAATTATTAGCCCAGCATCACATCAAAGTATGGGCTTATGCCTTAAGCAAGGAGCCGTTTGCTGGCTTTGAAAAATTTGGTGATCGTCTAAATCGCATTTATGCAAAAGACACCGTATTAAGGACTGCTGGATACGATTCGGTGTTTGTTCATGAAGATGCTGGAGAACATATTGTGCATGCCCCAGTATTGGGTGAATTTAATCTGAGCAATTGCTTAGCTGTGTGGTCGGTTTTACTAACGCAAGGCATGACATGTGAATTGGCAAGTAAGCGCTTAAGTTTATTGCGTCCCGTTAATGGCCGCATGGAATTAGTTTCCTTAAATAAAACCCCAAAGGCTGAAGGTCCAATTGTTGTAGTTGATTACGCACATACACCAGATGCTTTGAAAAAAGCATTGCTAGCTTTACGCCCAATTGCGAGTGCGCGCGGTGGAAACATTTGGTGTGTGTTTGGTTGTGGTGGTGATCGCGATATTGGTAAGCGTCCGCAAATGGGGAAAATTGCTCAGCAGTATGCAGATCAAATTATATTGACTAGTGATAACTCAAGATCAGAAGAAGTGGATACCATTATTTCTATGATTCTTACTGGCATGAATGTCGGCGCAAAGAATATTCAAACCGTTCCAGATCGCGCAGCTGCAATCATGGCTGCAGTACGTCATGCTGAAGTTGCTGATGTTATCTTAGTAGCTGGTAAGGGGCATGAGTCCACACAAGAAATTAAAGGTAAAAAGTTTGATTTCTCCGACCAGGAACATATTCTTCTGTCAGCAGGAGGAATGGCCTAATGTTAGCGATGACTAATCTTGCTCAGCTTCAGGCGATGTTGCCAGGTAGTCGGCTCCTGAATATTTCTGAGGCTGATGCTAAGCAACTCAATATTTCTAGAGTGGGTAGTGATAGTCGTCAAATTACTATGAGTGAATTGTTTATCACGCTCTCTGGCAAACAGTTTGATGCGCATGATTTTCTATTGGATGTTGCTAAAGCGGGGGTAAGTGCTGCTCTCGTTAGCAAGCCAGAAAAGTGCCCTAAGAATTTAGCGGCTATCTGCGTTGCTGACACCAGGGTTAGCCTAGGATCTTTAGCAAAAGCATGGCGCCAGCAGCACTCTATTCCTGTAGCGCTGGTAACCGGCAGTAATGGCAAAACCACTGTTAAAGAAATGATTGCTTCTATTTTTAAAGCAGCAGTCGGTGAAGACCATGCATTAGTTACCAAAGGTAATCTGAATAATGATATTGGTCTGCCATTAACTCTTTTGCGCTTGCGTTCTAGTGATCGCTTGGCAGTAATCGAGTTAGGCATGAATCATCCTGGTGAAACAGCGCAATTGGCGGAGATTGCAGGTGCCAATATTGTCCTCATTAACAACGCACAACGTGAACATCAAGAGTTCATGACCACTGTCGCGGCTGTGGCCGAAGAGCATTCCGACGCATTACGAGCATTACCTAAAGATGGAGTGGCAGTGTTCCCAGCAGATTCTGAGTTTTCAGAGCTTTGGCGCAAGGCAGCAGATGGTCGCAAGGTTATTGATTTTGCCTTGATCTCTCATCAAAGTGATCAACAAGCAGAAGTTCGGGGCAGCTTGCTTGGTAATGGCCATGTAGAAATTAAAACTGAACAAGGTGTAATCGAGGTGCAATTGAAAACCTTGGGTAACCATAATGTGCGTAATGCATTGGCAGCTAGTGCTGTAGCTTTAGCTGCTGGCGTGAGTTTGGAAAAAATAAAAGAGGGACTTGAGTCTTTCGATCCAGTCAATGGACGTATGCAAGCTAGAAACTTAGACGCCAATCACACTGTGATTGATGACAGCTATAACGCCAATCCAGATTCTGTTAGGGCTGCCATTGATGCCTTAAAGCAATCTGGCAAACCTGCTTGGTTGGTGCTTGGTGATATGGGTGAAGTTGGTGATCAGGGTCCTGCCTTTCATCATGAAGTTGGCGCATATGCTGCAGAACAAGGAATTATCAAATTCTTTTCTGTAGGCAAACAATGTCAGTTTGCAGTTGAAGGCTTTGAGGAAATAAAGCAAAAGCTAAAGCTGTCTTCGATTGCAGAGAATTTCGCTGATGTGGATATGTTGAACGCAAGACTAATGAGCGATCTTCGCTTGCAGCAAGCAAGTAATGGCAAGCATTTAAATATTTTGGTTAAGGGGTCGCGTTTTATGCGTATGGAGCGTGTAGTTCAAGCCTTATTAGAGGAGGCAAAAGCATGCTCTTAATATTGGCACAGAGGTTACAGGATGACTTTGGTTTCTTTAGGGTATTTAACTACATCACTTTTAGGGCGGTAATGGCAACCTTGACTGCCTTATTAATTGGATTAGCTGCTGGACCTTGGGTTATTCGTAAATTAACTGCTTTAAAGATGGGGCAAGCAGTACGCAACGATGGACCACAAACACATTTAATTAAATCAGGCACCCCAACAATGGGTGGCGTGCTGATACTGATTGGCATTTTTGTATCTTGTATATTGTGGGCCGACTTGAGTAATCGTTTTATTTGGATTGTGATGATTGTTACCTTTGGTTTTGGCTTAGTCGGATGGGTTGACGATTACCGTAAGGTTGCCCACAAAGATCCCAAGGGCATGGCATCTCGAGAAAAATTCTTTTGGCAAACGGTAATTGGCTTGTTTGCTGCTATTTATTTGGCATTCTCGGTCTCAGAGGTGAGTAATCTGAAAGTGCTGCAATTATTTTTTGATTGGCTCAGCAGTGGTTTCGCTTTAAGCCTACCCGCTAAATCAAATTTACTTATTCCTTTTATTAAAGAAGTGAGTTATCCCTTGGGTGTTTTGGGCTTCATTATTTTGAGTTATCTAGTGATTGTTGGCAGTAGTAATGCAGTTAACTTAACTGATGGCCTTGATGGCTTGGTCATCATGCCTGTTATCTTGGTTGGTGCTGCCCTTGGTGCATTTGCATACGTCATGGGTAATGCCATTTACGCCAAATATTTACTCTTCCCCTATATCCCAGGCGCTGGCGAGTTAATGATTTTTTGTGGAGCTATGGGGGGCGCTGGTTTGGCTTTCCTTTGGTACAACACGCATCCCGCCCAAGTATTTATGGGTGATGTCGGTGCGCTTGCATTAGGTGGTGCATTAGGAACGATCGCAGTGATCGTGCGCCAAGAAATTGTTTTATTTGTAATGGGCGGTATTTTTGTTGCAGAAACTGTCTCAGTCATGCTGCAAGTTTTTTGGTTTAAGTTCACCAAAAAACGCTATGGAGAAGGTCGCCGTATTTTCCGTATGGCGCCATTACATCATCATTTTGAGTTGGGTGGATGGAGAGAAACGCAAGTGGTTGTGCGCTTCTGGATTATCACAATCTTATTGGTCTTAATTGGCTTGTCTAGTTTGAAATTACGGTGAGCCAAAGTATAAAAAATGCAGAATTTAAATAACACCTTCGCAAATCCAGCACTCATTACAGATGATGCCTATCAGGCACCGCAGAGTTTTTTAATTCTGGGTCTTGGTGAATCAGGCGTCGCTATGGCTAAGTGGTGTCTGCGCAATGGCGCATCAGTCCAACTAGCAGACACTCGCAGTGCCCAATCTTTCAGTGAGCGTCAGAATGCCTGGCTTAGTGAACTTGAGTTTGCGGGATTAAAGAGTGCGCACTTTGGCTCTTTGAATATTGAACTATTAAAGGGTGTAGAAATTATTGGTATTAGCCCTGGTTTGTCACCACTCCAAGAGCCAGTGCAGTCGTTTTTAGCCAAGGCGCAAGAATCTCAGATTGAGGTATGGAGTGAGATTGAGTTTTTCGCGAGGGCAATTGCTGCCATGGAGCGCCAGACTCAATCAGAAGAGATCCAATATAAACCTAGTATTTTGGCAATTACCGGTACAAATGGTAAGACTACGACCACCGCTTTAACGGGTCTACTATGTGAGCGTGCAGGTAAGAAAGTGGCAGTGGCAGGCAATATTAGTCCAGCAGTATTAGATAAATTGGTTTCTTGTCTAGAGCAGGCTGACCAGATTTCAGATATGCCAAATATATGGGTATTGGAACTGTCTAGCTTTCAGTTGGTTTATACCCATACTTTGAATGCTACAGCCGCAACAGTGCTGAACCTGACACAAGATCATTTGGATTGGCATGGTGATATGCAGTCGTATGCCAATGCAAAAGCTAAGATCTTCGGTAGCGATACCGTATGTATCTTGAATCGCGATGATCCTTTGGTCTTGGGGCTCATTAGTAAAGAGCAGAAACTAGATAAAACGGTGATTACCTTTGGCGCTAGTCGTCCAGATGAACAAGGCGCGTTTGGCATTGAACATGACTTGCGTGCCGGTGGAATTGACTGGCTAGTATGGGCAGAGGTAGATGAAGATATTGAGCCACAGCGAAAACGTCGTCGTAAACCTGAGGCAGTTATAGAAGTAGAAGAATTAAGACTCAAGCGTTTAATTCCTGCTGACGCTTTACGTATTCGTGGGCGTCACAATGCTTTAAATGCGCTAGCGGCTTTGGCATTAGCTAGGTCTGCCAAATTACCGATGAATGTACTTTTACATGGCTTGCGTGATTACCATGGCGAGCCACATCGCGTACAAAGCGTTGCTATCGTCGCAGATGTTGAATATGTTGACGATAGCAAAGGCACTAATGTTGGTGCTACGGTTGCAGCCTTAAATGGCTTAGGCAATAGTGAGTCAGGAAAACGAATCTGGTTGATTGCTGGTGGCGATGGTAAAGGCCAGGATTTCAGTCCTTTGCGTGAACCAGCTCTGCGTTATGTCAAGGGAGCATTTTTAATTGGCAAAGATGCTCAGCTTATTGCGGATGCCTTGGGTGCCGATATTCATTGTGTGGTAAGTGAAACATTAGCAAATGCAGTCCAAGAGGCCGCTAAGCAGGCTCGGTCTGGAGATATCGTGTTGTTGTCGCCCGCTTGCGCAAGCTTAGATCAGTTTAGTAATTACATTGCTCGTGCTGAAGCATTTGTTTCCGAAGTTCAGGAGTTGGAAATGCAGTTTGATGGAGTTCAGGTATGAACTTTAGAGAAAAATTCTTTCCAGAAAATCGTTTGGGTTTCAATCGCTTTTGGAATTTTTCTAGAGGTGGAATTGATAATTTCCGTAGCGGTCTCCGCGATGCAGTCTCAGGTGTTGAGCAAACACGCTCACGCATGATGGAGTATGACCAATTATTAGTATGGGCTGCTTTGTCACTGGCCTTAATTGGCTTGGTTATGGTGTACTCCGCTTCCATTACGTTGGCCGATGGTCCGAAGTATGCTAATTACAGTAGTAACCACTTTTTAATCCGCCATCTCATTTCTTTAGCGATTGCTATCGGAGTCGCATTTTGGGCTTTCAAGATCCCTACCAAAGCATGGGATCGCTATTCACCGATTATTTTTGGCTTTACCGTACTGCTCTTGATTGCTGTATTAATTCCAGGCATTGGTAAGGGGGTTAATGGTGCGAAGCGTTGGATTCCTCTTGGGCCGATGAATTTTCAGCCATCTGAGTTAATGAAATTTGCAGCCATCATTTTTGCTGCTACCTATACCGTACAACGCCAAGAATATCTCCATTCATTTGTGAAGGGGATGTTACCAATGGGTATAGCGGTGGCTTTGGTTGGCGCTTTATTAATGGCTGAGCCTGATATGGGTGCTTTCGTAGTGGTTGCATTGATTGCCTTTGGGATCTTGTTCTTAGGAGGCATTAATGCGAAATTATTTGGAGGCCTCGTTGCAGTCGGTTTATTAAGTGGTGCCAGCATGATTGCTTTATCTCCTTTCCGTCGTGGCAGGATGTTGGCATTTATGGATCCATGGGAGACTAGTAACGCAGCGAATAAGGGTTATCAGTTGACGCACTCTCTTATGGCTTTTGGTCGCGGGGAATGGTTCGGTACCGGTTTAGGTGGCAGCGTCGAGAAGTTACATTATTTGCCAGAAGCGCACACCGATTTCATTATGGCTGTCATTGGTGAGGAGCTTGGCTTCTGTGGCGTCCTGGTAATGCTCTTCCTCTTTTATTGGGTGGTGCGCCGTGCATTCATGATTGGTCGCACCGCTTTGCAATTGGATCGAAGCTTTGCTGGTCTGGCGGCGAAGGGTGTTGCTATTTGGATTGGTTGGCAGTCATTTATCAATATGGGTGTGAACCTAGGTTTATTGCCTACCAAGGGCTTAACACTTCCCTTGGTGAGTTATGGCGGATCCGGTATTTTGATGAACGCAATTGCTATTGCAATGTTATTGCGCATTGATTATGAGAATCGTATTTTGATGCGCGGAGGGAAGCTATGACGCAACCCTCAATTCTGGTGATGGCAGGCGGCACTGGCGGGCATATCTTCCCAGGCCTTGCTGTTGCAGAATATTTGCGTATTTGCGGCTGGAAGGTATCTTGGCTAGGCAATAAAAATGGCATGGAATATCGCTTAGTAAAAGCCTGTGACTTCCCATTTGAGGCGGTGGAATTTAGTGGTTTGCGTGGCAAAGGCATCAAAGCAAAAGTAATGTTGCCATTCAACTTATTGCGTGCAGGCATTCAGAGTTGGCAGATCATGCGGCGCATTAAACCCAGCGTCGTTTTGGGTATGGGTGGATACATTACCTTCCCTGGAGGCTTGGTTACCAAAATATTGAAGCGTCCATTGGTGTTGCATGAGTCAAATTCAGTCGCTGGAAGCGCTAATCGTGCGCTAACCAGGATTGCAATGCGTACTTTGACCGGTTTCCCTAATACGATGGTGCATGCAGAGTGGGTAGGTAATCCTATTCGTGAAGAATTCGATCATATGAATCCACCAGCTCAGAGATACGAGCAGCGTCAGGGTAATTTATCTATTTTGGTCGTGGGTGGAAGTTTGGGCGCA
>CAIMXN010000244.1 GCA_903845455.1 uncultured beta proteobacterium
CAGCGGATGATTTTTTTATTACCTAACACTGCAGTCCATTGATCACTTCGTTTGGCAAGGTAACTCCGCAGATCAGCAATAGTCTTCACTTCCGCGGGAATGGTAATACTCTCTTGCGAGACACCAAGCGCCTCACGTAAGGAAGCAAAGAATCGTAATTCGAGGTTCATATCAGAATCCTAATCCGTTTAGCTCAGGAGCGCACTAAATGGAAGGTATCTCACCAGATCACCAGCTTTAATGGCCTGACCTGGTGGGCAATCGACTAAACCATCACCCCAAGAGGCGCTAGTGAGAACACCCGAGCTTTGGTTGGGGAATAAATCGAGGCCTCCTTGAGAATTGATTTTGACGCGTAGGAATTCATTACGACGATCTGCCTTTAACCAATCAAAATCAGCACGCATAGCATATGACTGAGGCGTAATGGCATCACGTCCCTGCAACTTCAAAATAAAAGGTCGCACAAACAATAAAAAGGTAACAAAGCTCGACACTGGATTACCAGGCAAGCCAATAAACCAAGCCTCGCCATCTTTAGACTCATCTGACTTACGCACGGCGCCAAAAGCCAATGGCTTGCCAGGCTTAATTGCAATTTGCCATAGATCTAAACGTCCTTCTGCTGTCACTGCAGGTTTAATATGATCCTCTTCACCGACCGATACGCCGCCAGAAGTAATAATCAAATCATGATCTTTACTTGCTTGACGTAAAGCTTGTCTAGTTGCATCTAAGCGATCGGGAACAATTCCTAAGTCGGTAGCATCGCATCCTAAAGATTTAAGACATGCCAATAAGGTATCGCGATTGGAGTTGTAAATCCCACCTGGCTTTAAAGGCTCACCTGGCAAAGCCAGTTCATCACCCGTAAAAAATGCAGCCACCTTGATACGGCGTTTAACATTGAGATGGGTTAAACCTGCAGAAGCAGCCACCCCCAATTCCTGTGGACGTAGATATGCACCCGCAATTAATGCTGTTTTGCCCGCTGCTAAATCCTCACCTTTGCGACGAATCCACTGCCCAGAGTTTGGGGTGATATTAATTTGCACTTGATCTATTTTATTTTCCTGAACAGTACAGTCCTCCTGCATGACTACCGCATCAGCACCCGGTGGAATTGGAGCGCCCGTGAATATTCTGGCAGCGGTACCAGGCTCTAGGTTAGTACCGATCGAGCCAGCTGGAATGCGTTGAGCCACCTTCAGCATATTTCCTGGGGCTTTGGTATCTGCAGTGCGAACGGCATAACCATCCATCGCAGTATTGTCTAGCGGCGGTACATCAACCAAACTATTGATACTCTCCGCCAATACGCGACCTAGAGCAGCTTGCGTTGTTACCGTCTCACTCTCATCTACAGTTTTGGCATGTGAGAGCAAATGATCCAAAGCCTGCTGAGCTGTCAACATCGGTGGCTTAGTCATAACGATCTTTTTAGTTGAACTGATTGTGTACGGGGATGATTAATTCAGATGCGCGGTGATGAAATCTTTGACCTGATTGATATCAGCATCAATATTTTCTACATACTGTGGTAAAGATTTGATGTCTTTAAATGCAGGAGG
>CAIMXN010000245.1 GCA_903845455.1 uncultured beta proteobacterium
CCGATCAAGGGTTATCAAGACGATCATTATGTGTTCATGGCGACCAGCCTAGGCACTGTCAAGAAAACACGCTTATCTGATTTCTCTAACCCACGTAAGGCCGGCATTATTGCGGTTGATTTGAATGAGAATGATGTTCGTCCTATGGGTCGTACTGCTCGTGGTGTTCGTGGTATGAATCTGGTTGCTGGTCAACAAGTGATTGCCATGTTGGTAGCGCCAGCTGAGGCTACTGAAGTCGCAGAAGCTAGTACGGTTGACTCCGAAGGTAATCCGATTCCAAGTAGCGTGTTAACTGCTACTGAAAATGGCTTTGGTAAGCGTACTCCAATTGGTGAATACACCCGTCATGGTCGTGGTACCAAGGGCATGATTGCGATTCAGACAACAGAGCGAAACGGTAAAGTAGTTGCTGCTGCTTTGGTATCGCCTGAGGATCAAATCATGCTCATCACTACGGGTGGCATATTAGTACGTACCCGCGTATCTGAGATTCGTGAGATGGGTCGTGCCACACAAGGCGTTACCCTGATCAATGTGGATGAAGGTACACGTTTGTCTGGTTTGCAGCGCATTGCTGAAAGTGATTCGGATGAAGAGGGTGATGTGGAAGAGGGCGATGTCTCTTCTGATCCAGCGGATGATTCCGCTTCTGATGTGGCTGGTGATGCCTAATCTGGCATCGATTAAAGACTAGCAAGCCATCATGACGTTTGACCGCCGCATCTTTAATTTCGCAGCGGGACCTGCTACCTTACCCGCAGAGGTATTGAAGCAGGCTGCCGATGAAATGCTCAATTGGCAAGGGCTTGGTACTAGCGTGATGGAAATTAGTCATCGTAGTAAAGAGTTCATGGTGGTCTATGAGGAAGCGCTACAAGACCTGCGCACCTTAATGAATATTCCAGATGCTTATGAAATCTTGTTGTTACAAGGTGGCGGGATTGGTCAAAATGCTGCCATTCCAATGAACTTGATGTCATTAGGTAAAAATGGACCTAAGGCAGATTTCATCGTGACAGGTGTCTGGTCTGAAAAATCTTTCAAAGAGGCTGAGAAGTATGGTCTTGCACATTTAGCAGCCTCCTCTGCTGCAGATAAATTTAATACCATTCCTACACGTTCTACTTGGCAACTCTCCGATGATGCGGCGTATGTTCATTACTGCGCCAATGAAACCATTGGTGGCGTTGAGTTTCCTGACGTGCCTGATGTTGGCAATACGATTTTGGTCGCCGATATCTCCAGCAACATTCTTTCTAAAGAAATGGACGTTACAAAGTGTGGCGTTTGGTTTGGTGGCGCGCAGAAAAATATTGGCCCTGCTGGTGTAACGATTGTGATCGTGCGTCGGGATTTAATGGGTCATAGTATGAAGATCACACCATCGATTTGGGATTGGGCCAAAGAGTCTGCCAATCAATCGATGTTTAATACTCCACCGACTTTCTCGATTTATATGGCTGGCTTGGGATTTAAGTGGTTGTTGAAGCAGGGTGGCGTTAAAGCAATTGAGAAACGCAATCAAGAAAAAGCGGATTTGCTCTACCGTTATTTGGATCAAAGTAGCCTGTATGAGAATCGCGTGGCTAAAGAGTATCGCTCTAGAATGAATGTCACTTTCTTCTTGAAAGATGAAAATTTAAATGCAGAGTTTTTAGCCCAATCAAATACTGCTGGTTTGGCTGCCTTACGTGGTCACAAGGCAGCAGGTGGCATGAGAGCTAGCATCTATAATGCAATGCCGCTAGAAGGCGTAAAGGCCTTGATTGAATTTATGCGCGACTTTGAAAGGCGGGCTTAATGAGTACTGAAGAACAGCGTCTCGCACCCTTGCGAGAGAAAATTGATGCATTGGACGCACAAATTCTGGATCTTTTAAGTCAGAGGGCAAAAGCAGCTCAAGAGGTTGGTCATATAAAAGGGGGCTTTGCTACTCCAGTATTTCGACCTGAACGTGAGCGTCAGGTCATCGCAAGATTGCAAGATATTAATGCGGGACCTCTATTGTCTGATGGGATTGCTGCGATCTGGCGTGAAATCATGTCGGCATGCAGAGCTTTAGAGGCTCGCCAAACGATTGCCTATTTAGGTCCAGTAGGTACATTTTCTGAGCAAGCTGCGCACACCTATTTTGGAACTTCAATTACCGGCTTGCCTTGCAATAGTCTCGATGAAGTCTTCAAGGCAGTGGAAAAAGGGACCGCACAATTTGGGGTAGTTCCCGTAGAAAACTCGAGTGAGGGTGCTATCTCTCGCACATTAGATTTACTGCTAGATTCGCCAATGCAAATTAGCGGTGAGGTCGTATTACCTATTCACCATCATCTCCTCACTAAGAGTGGCAGCCTAGATGGTGTCACGACGGTATGTGCCCACGCTCAAGCATTGGCCCAATGCCAGCAATGGTTAAGTCAATACGCCCCGCAATTAAAGCGTCAAGCTGTCAGTAGCAATGCTGAGGCTGCGCGCATGGCAGCAGACGATTCTAGTTTGGCTGCTATTGCTGGTGATCCTGCTCAAGTAGCTTATGGC
>CAIMXN010000246.1 GCA_903845455.1 uncultured beta proteobacterium
CGTAATGATCCTGTCAGCGGTCTGCGCGTGTTTCGCTCTGCTGAGCACCATGGGCTGCATTTAGAGCGCGGTGTATTTACTAGAGGTCGCCCTCCTTATCACTACCTACGTTCATTGCATGCAAATCTCTTTCTGTCAGCAAATGAAGATGATGTGCGCGCTACTATCGAGGCAGGCTTTCCTGCAGCGCGCGTATACCCAGAATCCAGTAAAACCGCCGAATCTCACCCAAATGAAATTCGCATTGCCTTTGACGGTGATGCAGTATTGTTTTCAGATGAAGCTGAGCAAGTCTTTCAGAGTAAAGGTCTTGAAGCCTTCGTAGATCATGAAAGCAAGAAAGCAGATATTCCTTTGCCACCTGGACCTTTCAAGCCTTTGCTCGAAGCACTCCATAGATTGCAGCGCTCCACCAGTGAAAAAGGGATGCGCATTCGTACTGCATTGGTTACTGCACGCTCAGCTCCAGCACATGAACGTGCCATTCGCACGCTCATGGCGTGGGGTATTGATGTCGATGAAGCGATGTTCTTGGGCGGCTTATCCAAGAGTGAGTTCCTCCGAGAATTCGAGCCTGACTTTTTCTTTGACGACCAAACTGGTCATTGCCAATCGGCTGCATCGGTGGCGCCAACCGGTCACGTGGTATCTGGCGTATCTAATAGACCTAAGAGCTAAGCACCCAAAACTCAATCACAATTAATCATGGCAATACTCCCGCTCGGTCAAGCTACTCAATATCCCGATCAATACGATCCAAGTTTGTTATTTCCCATCCCTCGCTCTGAAAATCGTCTCAAGCTCAACATCCAACCTAATCAAGCCTTGCCCTTTGTTGGTGTTGATATTTGGAACGCTTTCGAGCTGAGCTGGCTCAATCCAAAAGGCAAGCCACAAATTGCTTTAGCGGAGTTTCAGATTCCTGCCGATTCACCTAATATGATTGAGTCAAAATCATTCAAGCTTTATCTCAATAGCCTTAATAACGCCTACTTTGAAAATGAAGCAGAAGTACGAGAAAGACTCATCACTGATTTATCAGTTGTCGCTGGTAGTAAAATTTCCACTCGCATTAACCCTCCTGAACTTGTCTCTAAAAAAGGTATGCAAGAAATGAGTGGGGTCTTAATGGATAGACTAGACATTGAGATTGATCCTAACTTAGCCGCTAATCCTGCTCTGCTGGAAGTCAATGAATCCTTTGGGCCAATTGAGCAATGCTTAGTTTCTCATTTATTGAAATCTAACTGCCCAGTTACAGGTCAACCTGATTGGGCAAGCGTACAAATTCGCTACCAAGGGCGCCCCATTCTGGAAGAAGGGCTACTGCGCTACCTGATTGGCTTTAGACAGCTCGGGGAGTTTCATGAGCATTGTGTTGAGACAATCTTTACCGATATTAAGCACCAATGTAAGCCTGACAAATTATCTGTCTATGCACGTTACACAAGACGTGGGGGCTTAGACATTAATCCTTTCCGCACAGACCACAATTCACCTTGGCCTGAAAACATACGACACGCGAGGCAGTAAATAAAAAGCCCTTGTAGGAAAACCTAGAAGGGCTTTTTGAAGCAGATAAAACGAATTATATTAGTGCATCAGAACGGAATGTCGTCATCCATTGCGCCTAGTGAAGCAGCGTTTGAAGATGCGGCCGGTGCAGACTGTTCAGAAGACTTAGCACGGCTGTAGCTTTCACCACCACCCTCGCTACCGCCTACTGGCTTGCCACCAAGCATTTGCATTGTTTCAGCAACGATCTCAGTGGAATACTTTTCTTGACCGCTAGCATCTGTCCATTTGCGAGTACGTAAACGACCTTCAACATAAACTTGTGAACCTTTTTTGAGATATTGCCCCGCAATCTCAGCAAGCTTGCCAAAGAATGCAACGCGGTGCCATTCTGTGGTTTCTTTCATTTCATTAGTTTGCTTATCTTTATAGCGATCTGATGTCGCTACTGAAATATTAGTAACAGCGTCGCCGCTTGGCATATAACGTGTTTCTGGGTCGCGCCCTACGTTACCTACGATGATGACCTTATTTACCGAAGCCATGTTGTCTCCCGAAGAAAAATGTAATGTGAATTAAATCTTAAATTGCTGTCGCTGAATCTACGACCTTTGCAGGCAGTTCACGCATCGACCAGGCAATTATAAGCCAGCAAAGTAGAAGCGCTGCACCCGCTCTAAAGACCGATAAATCACCATGGCTATCCATCAACCAACCCCCAATGACAGCCCCTGAAAACAGGCCAATTGATTGGGTGGTGTTGTAAACACCTAGCGCAGTCCCTTTGGACTCTTTAGCAAAGCGAGAGACTAAGGAAGGTTGCAAAGCTTCTAATAAGTTAAAACCAACAAAATAAATTAATAAAGCAATAGCAATTGATAGAACAGAAGATGTGCCGATGAAGAAGCATTCAGCTACAAAGAGCAACACAATCGCAATTAAGAGAACAAGTCTCAAACGTTGTTTCTTCTCTCCAATAATGAGCACAGGTGCCATCACAAAAAAAGACAGCAAGACAACTGGTAAATAAACCTGCCAGTGATCTGCCAAAGGCAAACCTGCTTGCACCAATAAACGTGGTACTACCAAGAACATTGCCACTTGAGTTGCATGCAAAATAAAAACACCTGCATTTAGACGCATCAGCTCAGGACGAAAAAAAACTACCTTTAAAGATGCTTGAGGCGCTTTGACATCAGGCCTATTAGTAGGAAGTACAAAATAGGTCACACCCATAGCAATAACACCAAGCACAGCCAGCACGATAAAAATACCACTCAAACTAATCATGCGATAGATGGGTGCTGCTATCACAAGCGACAAAGCAAATGAGAGAGCAATACTGCCCCCAACCAAAGCCATTGCCCGGGTGCGCACTTGCTCACGAGTCAGATCAGCCACCCACGCCGATATCGCCGCTGAAATGGCGCCAGATCCCATGACACCACGCCCAATCGCAATCCAGAGTAAATCATCTTTGGCCGCGCAAATCAGGGCGCCAGCCACAAAAAGAGAAAGCCCCCAGAAAACTACGGGTTTGCGCCCAATACGGTCAGATAGTCGACCCAAAGGGATATAAAGACAAGCCTGAACGATATTAAAAATTCCCAGAGCCAAGCCAACCCATAAGGCATGCTCCCCACCCGTCAAACCCCGTGCATGAATGCTAAAGACCGGTAAAAGCAGGAAAAGCCCCAGCATGCGGAGGCCAAAAATGCCTGCTAAGGCCAGAGTAGAGCGAAGTTCGGAAGGATTCATAGGAAAAGGCTATATTAACAAGTTACGCTAAAAAATCATGAATAACGAAATTAAGATCCGCGGTGCGCGCACGCACAATCTCAAAAATATCAATCTAGATATCCCTAGAGAGAAATTAGTCGTCCTGACTGGTCTTTCTGGTTCGGGTAAAAGCTCACTAGCTTTTGACACTCTGTATGCCGAAGGCCAACGTCGCTATGTCGAATCACTCTCTGCGTATGCGCGTCAATTCTTGCAACTGATGGAGAAGCCAGATGTTGATACGATTGAGGGTTTATCGCCTGCGATTTCGATTGAACAAAAAGCGACCAGTCATAACCCTCGATCTACCGTGGGTACGGTCACAGAGATTCATGACTATTTGCGTTTATTATTCGCACGAGCTGGCACACCCCACTGCCCCGATCATGATCTTCCCCTAGAGGCACAAAGTGTTTCTCAAATGGTTGATACCGTTTTAGCAATGCCAGAAGATACCAAGTTGATGATCTTGGCTCCCGTTGTCAGCGAACGCAAAGGCGAATTTGTAGATTTATTTCAAGATCTACAAGCGCAAGGTTTTGTGCGCTTTAGGGTGCGCTCAGGTGGCGGCACGACCAATACTGCTAAAGCAGAAATCTTTGAAGTAGATCAACTGCCAGAGCTAAAGAAAAACGATAAGCACTCGATTGAAGTCGTAGTAGACCGTATTAAAGTGCGTCCTGATATTCAGCAACGCTTAGCCGAATCATTTGAAACCGCTCTGCGTCTTGCTGATGGCAAAGCGATGATCGTTGACATGGATACTGGCAAAGACACGATTTTCTCAAGCAAGTTTGCTTGCCCAGTGTGCTCATACTCACTGCAAGAACTAGAGCCCCGTCTCTTTTCTTTTAATAACCCCATGGGTGCTTGTCCATCCTGTGATGGCTTAGGTCACCAATCCTTCTTTGACCCAAAACGGATTGTTGCCCATCCTGATCTCTCGCTGGCATCTGGTGCCATTAAAGGCTGGGATCGCCGCAATCAGTTTTACTTCAAACTTTTGCAGACCCTTGCAAAACATGGTGGCTTTGATGTTGAGAAGCCTTTTGAGACTCTTAGCCAGAAGCAACAAGACCTCATTCTATTGGGTTCTGGTGACATTGAAATTCCTTTTGAATACATCAATGAGCGTGGCAAATTAAGTGTGCGTCAACACCCCTTTGAAGGAATTGTTGCCAACTTTGAGAGGCGCTACAAAGAGACTGACTCAGCGACTGTTCGTGAAGAGTTAGCGCGCTACCAAAATGTGCAGACCTGCAAAGATTGTGGTGGTAGCCGTCTACGTAGAGAAGCTCGCTTTGTGAAGGTGGGCGAGAAAAAACAGTCGCGTGCCATTTATGAAATCAGCGCCCTACCACTCAAAGAGGCAAAAGAATATTTTGAAGCGCTTGAACTCAAAGGTGCTAAACGAGAAATCGCCGATAAGATTGTTAAAGAGATCGGCGCACGCTTGCGTTTTTTAAATGACGTAGGCCTCGACTACCTCTCGCTTGAGAGAAGTGCCGATACTTTATCTGGCGGTGAAGCCCAACGTATTCGTCTAGCCTCACAAATTGGCTCCGGTTTAACAGGTGTCATGTATGTATTGGATGAACCATCGATTGGTTTACATCAACGTGACAATGATCGCCTGATTGGCACGCTCAAGCATTTGCGTGATTTAGGTAATAGCGTATTGGTCGTTGAGCATGATGAAGATATGATTCGTGCCTCTGACTACGTCATTGACATTGGTCCTGGTGCCGGCGTGCATGGCGGAGAGATTGTTGCAGAAGGCACACCTGCCCAAGTTGAAGCGAATCCCAAATCACTCACGGGTGCTTACCTAGCAGGACGCGTACGCATTGAGATTCCTGAAAAACGTATTCCAGTTAGCGATCGCTTCTTAGAGGTGATCGGCGCACGCGGTAATAACTTGCAATCTGTGCATGCCAAAATTCCAGTGGGCTTATTAACTTGCGTCACCGGCGTTTCAGGGTCGGGTAAATCGACCTTAATTAATGACACCCTGCATCATGCCGTTGCGCAACATTTTTATGGTTCAAATGCTGAGCCTGCAGAGCACGATGCCATCAAAGGCCTAGAGCATTTTGACAAAATCATTAGCGTTGACCAATCCCCCATCGGTAGAACACCACGCTCCAATCCGGCAACCTATACTGGGCTTTTTACCCCCATTCGTGAACTATTTGCTGGCGTACCATCGTCTCGCGAGCGTGGCTATGAAGCCGGTCGCTTTTCCTTCAACGTCAAAGGTGGTCGCTGCGATTCCTGTGAAGGCGATGGCGTTCTCAAAGTAGAAATGCATTTCTTGCCGGACGTTTATGTTCCTTGCGATGTTTGTCACGGTAAACGCTATAACCGTGAAACCCTGGATATTCGCTACAAAGGCAAAAATATTCACGAAGTGCTCTCGATGACGATTGAGCAAGCTCATGAATTCTTTGAAGCAGTACCTGTGGTGAAACGCAAACTCAAAACCCTGTTAGATGTTGGCCTGGGCTATGTCAAACTCGGGCAAAGCGCCACTACGCTATCAGGCGGCGAAGCACAGCGTGTGAAGTTATCGCTTGAGTTATCTAAGCGAGATACCGGCAGAACACTCTACATTTTGGATGAGCCAACTACCGGCCTGCACTTCCATGACATTCAGCTCTTACTCACCGTGATTCAAACATTGAAGAAACAGGGCAATACGATTGTCATTATTGAACATAACTTAGATGTCATTAAGACTGCTGACTGGATCATTGATTTAGGGCCTAAGGGTGGCGCTGGTGGTGGGCAAATTATTGCTACTGGAACACCTGAAGAAGTTGCGAAGAATGAAGCAAGTTTTACCGGCCATTACTTGGCGCCCTTGCTGGCTCGTAAACCAGCCACAAGCACTAAGAAAAAGTAATTCTCAGTACAGCGAGCGCATCAGAGCAATTTAGATTCGGCCAAGTCGGTCGCTTCTGGATTGCCTGATAGCACCAAGATGTCATTAGCCTGTAAACGCAAATCAGGGCTGAGATCTAGTTTGACGTAATCTGCACCGCCCACCTTACGCCGCACTGCTTGCACACTTACCCCGTCATTCTCTAACTGAAGTTCGCCTAGCGTTTTGTTAATGCTGATGGACTCAGGTAAGAGTGTTACAGAATGTAAACGCCAAGATTCATTGGCTTCAAAACCATTTGCTTCTGATCCACGGAAATACCCACGAAGTAAGCTGTACCTGGCCTCACGGGCATTAGAAACAATTCTCACAACCTTGCGCATGGGCACACCCATCATCAGTAATACGTGGGATGCCATCATCAAACTACCCTCAATTAACTCTGGAACTACTTCGGTAGCACCAGCAGCCTGCAACTTTCCAAGATCAGCATCATCCTTAGTGCGCACCAGAATCGTCATGCCTGGTCGCAAACGTTCTACTTGATATAAGACCTTCATACTTGCTGGTGTATCTGCATAAGTGATGACGACCGCCTTGGCTTTAGATAAACCTGCCGCAACTAAATAATTCTCCCGACTGGCATCTCCGTAAACTACATTATCCCCAGCAGCAGCAGCCTCCTTCACGCGATCAGGGTCCATATCCAAAGCAATATAAGGAATTTTTTCTTGATCTAACATCCGCGCAAGACTTTGACCAGAGCGACCAAAACCACAGACCACAACATGGTTTTCAGTGCGGACACTTTTTGCAGCAACGCGTGTGAGTGCTAAGGATTGCAATAACCACTCGTTGCTAGAAAAGCGCATCGCAATACGATCACTATTTTGAATGAGGAATGGTGCTCCAAACATGGATAACAACATGGCAGCCAATATCGCCTGACTTAAAGTAGGATCAATTAGATCCAAACCGTCAATTTGGGTCAGTAAAACAAAGCCGAATTCCCCAGCCTGAGCTAAACATAAACCAGTCCGAATAGAGATACCGGTGCTTGATCCAAAAGCACGCGATAGCAATGCGATCAAACTAAACTTAAATACCAAAGGCCCAATCAATAAAAGTAGTACCAACATCCATTGCTGATAAATCACCTCGAGATCTAGCAACATCCCAATGGTTATAAAAAAGAGGCCCAGCAAAACATCTTTAAAAGGCTTCACATCTTCTTCAACTTGATGCCGATAGGGCGTCTCTGAAATCAACATACCAGCCAGAAACGCACCCAGAGCCAAGGACAAACCAAAATACTCAGTCAGGGCTGCCATCCCCAACACGATCAATAAGAGATTGAGCATGAACAGCTCTTGCGAGCGCAGCTTAACAACCAAACTAAACCAACGGCTCATCAGGGTTTGACCAATTACAAAAATTAATCCCAGTGCAACCGTAATTTTGACTGAGGCTGCTGTAAGGGCAAAGATCAGGTCACCAGGATTTTTACCAAGAGAGGGCAAAAGAATTAGTAGGAATACCACCGCTAAATCTTGGAAAAGCAAGATTCCGATAACATTACGACCATGCTCGGTCTCAAGTTCAGACCGCTCCGCAATTAACTTAGTCACAATCGCCGTCGAGGACATTGCCAAAGCACCGCCCAAAGCAATCGCTGCCTGCCAAGAAATAGGGTAAATCCAGTTCATCAAAAGGCTGGCTGGCACAGTTAAAAGCATTGTCAAAAGGACCTGGCTACTGCCCAAGCCAAAAACAATAGAGCGCATAGCCCTAAGCTTATGGAGATTGAATTCCAGGCCAATCGAGAACATTAAAAAAACTACGCCAAATTCAGCTAAATACTTCACTGTGGCCGAATCATTTGCTAGGGCAAGAGCCTTGGGGCCAATCAAGACACCAATCGCCAAATAGCCCAAAATAGGGGGCAGTCCAAAATAGCGGAAAATAAGTACCCCGGCCACACCAGAGGCCAGCAAGATGAGAGTTAATTGAAGGACTGACGGCATATACTTACTCGATGATAGCTAAGACTCGTGAACGAACCCTAA
>CAIMXN010000247.1 GCA_903845455.1 uncultured beta proteobacterium
AAAACCATGGCTATCTACAATACCCGTACTTGCAGAAAGAATGGCTGCCGAGCAACTTAGTTTTGGCTCAAGCTGTTTTGCCTGATCAGCAGAAATAAGCTGTATTTCTGGTACGCCATTATTTTGAGCCTTATACAGAATAGCTTGCAAATCATCGATCTGCTGTTCATCGCTAGCAACAATTAATTTACCGTAGGGTTGAGTGGCAACCTGATGACTGCGACAGTATTCATAGAGAAGATGATTGCCTTCAACACACAGTTTTGCCTTCAGGGAATCTTTGGGGTAATAAATGCCAGCATGAATGACTTCGCTATTACGAGCACTACTGATCGTGCCAAACGCATTTTCTCGTTCAAGCAGGATGATTTCTCGACCCTGAAGTGCCATTTCTCGTGCAACGGCCAGGCCGACTACCCCAGCCCCAATGACGACACAGTCAACTTGCTCCATCTATTTGTCTCACCCAGTATTTATTAGTATGAATATACCGAAATCCTATCATTTTCAGCGTTTTAGAGGTTTTGTCACCCCTTATTGATAAAATCTAGCAATGTCCTCTAGACCCTTGCAAAACCCAGAAAATTTGACCAATAGCACCCATACGGCAGTTGACGTAGTGCTCGATACCGCCTACCAAAATATCAATGCATCAGAATGGGCTGAGCTATTTGCTACTGCAAGCAAATCCAAGGTAAAAGAATTTATTGCCGATATGTTTGCTGGTAAGCATATTAATTCGAGTGAAGATCGTCCTGCACTTCATTCTGCATTACGCAATCTCTCCAAATCTCCTGTCTTACTAGATGGCTCTGATGTAATGCCTGCAGTCGTGGATGTATGGCGTCGTATTGAAGCGCTGTGTAATAAATGGGTTGGGGTAACTGATGTTATTCACATTGGTATTGGTGGTTCTGACTTTGGTCCGCGCTTAGCGATTGAAGCTCTCGCGCATGTTCCGGGTATTGAGAGCCGTGGCATGCGGATGCACTTCTTGGCCAATATCGATACTGCTGAGTTAGCCCGCATTCTAGATCGTGCTCAACCGAATAGCACCCGCGTCATTATTGTCTCAAAGTCGTTCACCACCCTAGAAACGACCATGAATGCCAATGCAGTTGTGAATTGGCTCAAAGATAACAACTGCACTAAAGGTCAAATAGCGAATTCTTTATTTGCTGTAACAGCTAATATCCCAGCTGCCAGAGAATTTGGCGTAGAGGAAGACAATATTTATCCCTTTTGGGATTGGGTTGGTGGGCGTTATTCAGTATGGTCAGCTGTAGGTTTACCGATTGCGTTGCAATTTGGTTTTAAGACCTTCGAAGACTTTTTGGCTGGTGCCCATGCAATGGATTTGCATTTTAAGAATGCCCCACTGGAAGATAATCTTCCCGTAATCATGGCTTTAGCTCTTTTACATCAACAGCAAAAACAGGGCATTAAAGCTTATGCAGTGATTCCGTATGCTGATGCCTTGTATTCGTTCCCGAATTGGTTGCAACAACTCGATATGGAAAGTAACGGTAAGAGCGTAGACCGCAACGGTAAGCCCGTAAAGCATTCATCACCAGTAGTTTTTGGTAGCGCAGGTAGTAATGCTCAGCACTCCTACTTCCAACTCTTCCATCAAGGCCCTGAAATCATCCCGATTGACTTCATCGCCGTACGCAAACCAATGAGCGATCGCCCTGAGGCCGTTGCACATCATCGCATCTTGCTGTCCAATTGCTTAGCTCAAGCGCAGGCTTTGGCTCATGGCAAAGCTGCTGATAATCCGAATGATGTCTACCCTGGCAATCGTCCAAGTAACTTATTGCTTCTACCTGAACTCAATGCCTTCTATTTAGGCACCCTCTTAGCGCTTTATGAAAACCGTGCAGCTACACTTGGCGCTCTATGGAATATCAATAGCTTTGATCAACCTGGGGTTGAGTACGGCAAAGTGCTAGCCAAACCAATCGAGAAGGCGCTAATAAGCGGCTCTGATCATATCGAAGCTGGTGATGGTATTGATGCAGTTACAGCGGCACGAATTAACTTATTAAATAGCTAATCTACTCACTTTTTATTGTCCGGCTTTTCTGAAAAGGTTGTCATGCAATTATCCCCATCCATATTCAAAGCTTACGACATCCGCGGCATTATTGATGAGACCTTAGATCCATCCATTGCCAAACTGATTGGCCAAGCTTTTGGTACTGAGATGCGTGAACTTGGTGAGACTGAGATTGTGATTGGGCGTGATGGTCGCTTATCTGGCCCGGCTTTGATAGAAGCCCTTACCGAAGGTCTACTCTCAACCGGTATCAACGTCATCGATTTGGGAATGGTTGCTACACCGATGGTGTACTTTGGTACAAACCAAGTTTTGGATGGCAAAAAACCCAAATCTGGAATCATGATTACGGGAAGCCACAATCCACCGAACTACAATGGCTTCAAAATGGTATTAGGTGGCGCGGCGATCTATGGTGATCAGATTCAGGCTCTGCATCAGCGGATTGAAGCCAAGCAGTTTGTTACTGGCG
>CAIMXN010000248.1 GCA_903845455.1 uncultured beta proteobacterium
CCCATAAGAGACGTTAGTTAATAGATGGCTACTCAATGCCTCTTCACAATCTCTTCAAAGTTCTGCCTTTCAGCAATAAAGGCCTCTATAACAATAGGATCAAATGAGGCGCTGCTTTTACTGATGATCTCAATATAAGCCTCCTCTATTGTCCAAGCTTTTTTGTAGGGGCGATCACTCACCAGCGCATCAAACACGTCAGCCACAGTCATAATTCGAGCTTCGATTGGAATAGTGTCTCCCTGCAATTTTCTGGGATAACCTGATCCATCCCATTTTTCATGATGAGATCCAGCTACCTTCATGGCAATAGCAATTAAATCTATCTCAACATCTTCTGACTGGGCTGCAAGCAAAATATTTTCCCCAATCATAGAGTGCCCATAAATGAGATCTCTTTCTTCTTCCGTTAATTGACCCGGCTTTTTCAGAATGTGATCCGGAATACCTACTTTTCCCAAATCGTGCAAGGGCGCTACCTTGACTAGCTTTTCAATATGATCATCAGATAAAGTATCGGCGTGATGCCCCATACTTTTTAATCGCTTTGCAAGCAGTTCTACATATTGCTGGGTACGAATAATATGGCTGCCTGTTTCATTATCCTTAGCCGCTGCCAAGGAGTTTAAGGCGGCTAACATTTGGTTTTCTCGTACAAGTATCTTGTGCTTTGCAAACTCTAAGTCATGAATATATTTCTTCATGGGTATCGTAACCGTCCAATTTACAAGGGGGATGGTAATGAGGGTTAGTAAAGTTATATCCAGTAAAACAGTGACCCCGTTTGACAAATCTCCAAAGGACGGCAAGGCAAACATGACTAGAGCTTCACCGATACAAATACTGACAATCAGAACTAGATTTAATCTTTTGACTGGGTTGAATTTTGAGAACATAAAGTCACCTATAAAATAGCCGGATTCATAGATCAGTTATTAAGCAGTATCTAGTCCATAGAACTGAACTCGGTTTCCACCCGCTTTTTTGGCTTGATACATGGCGCTGTCAGCTTGGGCAATCAACTGCTCCTGAGTAATCTCACCGTCTTTGAACAACTTAACACCAATACTGACAGAGCATCTACATTTTCCAAGCTCAATAGATTTACATACTTTGTGTGTGGCATCTTTTAAACAACTGGCTGCCGATAAACTTTGACATAATTTTTCAGCAATTTTCTTTGCTTGCAAATGCGCGGCAGTCTGATCGCCGCCTAACTCACCGAGGATGATGGCAAACTCATCTCCTCCAAAGCGTGCCACGGTATCGGTTTCTCGAACGCACTCTTTCATGCGTTTAGCTACATCTATTAACTTCAAATCACCCGCCTGATGGCCATAGCGATCATTGAGTTCCTTAAAATGGTCCAAGTCAGCAAAAAGTAATGCGCCGTAATGTTGACTGCGTTGGGTTCGTACTAGCTTTTGATGGAGGCGATCTTCAAAGAGTCTTCGGTTTAAAACCTGCGTTAAGGGGTCATAAAACGCTAACTCTTCGATTTTTTCATTAGCCAACACTAACTCAGTGACATCGTTGATAGCACCAACCATACGAAGTGGCTTGCCATCATGCGATCTTTCAATCACCGTCCCTTTATCTTCTACCCAGAATTGACGGCCATCAAGTCCAATCATGCGATACCGATATCGATACTCGTGAACACCATCTAGGGCTAAACCTAATTGTTCTAAGACGGCACCCAAATCATCTGGGTGAATGCGGCTTTTGAAATCCTCAACAGAGAAGAATCGCTGATTTGGATTCTCGCCAAGCATTTCTATCCAGCGGGCATTATGCTTAACTTCACCGGTCAAAATAATCCAATCCCAGATGCCAACACCTCCTGCGTGAATGGCTAAGATTAAGCGTTGCTCGCTTTCTAAAAGCGCTTGCTCAATTTGTTTACGCTCAGATATATCCCGAGTAACCCCAATAAAGTTTGTGGTTTTACCCTTTGCATCCTTGAGGGCTGAAATCAATAAGTCATTCCAAAAGGCAGTGCCGTCTTTTCGATAATTGAGAATCTCACCAGAAAAAGAAGTGCCAACCATGCAAGCTTCACGGATTTTAGCGATGATCTGAGGATCTGATTCGGGCCCTTGTAGAAATCGGCAATTGCGGCCGATACACTCAGCCTCGCTATAGCCAGTAATATCTGTGAAGGCTGAATTCACTGAGAAGATGGTTTGGTCAGAGTCTGTCACGATAACACCCTGAGTAATGGTCTTTAACGCCTGATCTAATACTCGACGCCCCACCCCCCTTTTGGGATTGAAAGTGGGATGAGCTAAATGCGTATCCATGGTCCTTTATTCTTAAGCAAGATTGATTACAAATGAGCACGTCTCGCGTGTATCAAATAGAATTCTTGCACCTAGCTTGTGGATTGGTGTTATTACCAGAAAATCCTTATACAATAAATTCATCTGATTTTTATTAGAAAGCAGCGATGACTGACGAAATCCAAAAGATCTATTCCAAGTTAGTGACACTTGAAACCGAGGTGGGCGATTTACGTCAGGGCTACTTGCTGATTAATCGACGCTACTCCGTTGCCCTTACATCCCTAAAAGAGTTAACGTCCCATGCCTCAGAAGCGGCTAAACGGTCTGCGAGTGGCGCCCTAAAGGCAGCAGAAGCTGCCAAGCATGCGGCTACTGCAGCTACCGAAGCGGCTGCATTAGCAGTTCTGAAGGCTGCCGATGCGTCAGCCGAGGCAGCAGCAGCGGCGGCGCAATCCGCGATTGAGGCAGCAGCAGCAGCGGCAGCAGCTTCTGCAGCGGCAGCGGCGGCGGTTGCCGAACAAGCAGAAGAATCTTCTTTAATTGCTTCTGCCCAAGCAGCTGAAGCTACCAAAATTGCTGCTGATGCTGCGAATGAAGCAGTAAAAATGTCTAATCTCGCATCTGAGGCTGCTCGCTCTGCCCATCAAAAAAGAGAACAGGGCAAATGAGTTGGCATAAGGCTTTGCAAGAATCTTTTGCATTAGCCTTAGCTAACGCTCTATTAACGCGTTATCGTGAAGTCCCTTCCGCTTCTTTTTTAGCCAAGGAATTTAATTTACGCGCCTCTCATTGCGAACCGATTACTCATGAAACAGCGCGGCGCTGGTTAAAAGGCTTGGCTATTCCTAAATTTGATAAATTACTACTGCTACGCTCTTGGTTAGATTTAGATTTAAACGCTTTGGGCTTACCGAGCTTAGAAGCGACTGTCAAAAAGAATCAATTACAAAAAGACTTGCTTGCACGCCAAGAAGCTTTTGTTGCTAGAACTCAATCGATAAAAGAAGCCTTAGAAGTGCTCATGCGTGAAGTTGAGCGTCTAGAAGTAACGCTCGAAGGTTTAGCAGCTTAGGGTCTGGGAAACGTGAAGGTCACCTAATGGCCGCTCTGCGTCACCCAAGCACCCTTAATTACCCAGTTTTGAGTGTCCGCTATGAGATAGGCAGCGGTTATACCTTTTCAGGCGACTAAAAGAGATCAGCTAAATACTTGTATGAACAAATATCAAGCCTATGTCAGGATTAAAGGTCAGTTAGTTAATACTGCTGTCTTTGCTGATAACCCCATCCATGCCAGATTAATCCTGCAATACCAATTCGGAATGGATAGCCTAGCTAGCAGCCCATCAGTTGTTACCCATGAAAGCAGGGGGTATCAAATGATTGATGAGGTTATCTCTGCTATTAAGGCTAAGCCCCCACAAACTCCAGAGCAGGCTAGGGTGGCTAGCTTACAAAATCAGAAAGACGCTGCCAGCAAAGCATTAAAGCTTGAGCGTAATCGACAAAAGATTAAACGAGCCCAACAGCAAATTTCAGTAGCTAGCTCAAAAATATAGCTGCGCAGTTTTTAACGCTATCCGAGATCTCGACCCCCACCAGTTTTAATCTAACACCCCCATGACCATACTTTGTTAGAAATCATGCCAAATCGTGGTGGTTTTGATGAATTATTTGCTAATTAAATTTCGAAGCTCGTGGGGATGAGAGGTATAGCAAAAATGATTTGCCATCTCTCAAAATAAGGTCGCATCATTTAGTGTCGGTTTAACCGACTCTACATCTGTGGATGCCACACACTAGATAGTCAGTTCCACATGATTCCACGGATCTCGGTGCGTATCGAACACCTGATCTTGTAAGGCTTAAATCATTGTCTAAGCTATTGATTTATATCATTTTTTAAGCTTCTAAGGCATAGGTCGCACGTTCGAATCGTGCTGGGCAGGCCAAAATCTCAAAAATATTGGAATTACCTGGCTGAATTGCGATCTATTGATTTAATCATGGTCAAGCTTGGTTAGCATAGATACTTGCCTTGAGAGGGCGTCGGTGATTCTGGCAGACTATGAGCAACTAGATGATAGGCAATTTTGTCGGGTAAACCGACAAATTTAATATCTGACTAAATTCTTCTTGAGCTCTTCTATAACTCGCTTTTTAAGACTTGCTGGTGCAAGTACTTCTACTCCAGAGCCATGCTTTAGGATATCCATTACTAGCTCAGTATCTTGGTTGTAATCAAACTCTAGAATGTAATTCCCTTCCTTGATTTAAATGACGCAACAGAGCCGCATTAAATAATTCAGTTTGGTCAATATTAGGTAGATGCCCGGCATTGGGAATGAGCTCTAGAGTGGAATGAGCAATCCTGCTTTGAATATCTCCCATAGCATCCGGAAGTGGCGCGTCATTTGAACCCACAATGAGAGTCGTACGCGTTTTAATTTGCTGCAATCTTTCTAGGTAGGTCATTTGCTGAATGGCTTGGGCACAGCCGATATATCCATCTAGCTTAGTTTGGGAAATAGCTTCTTGAAAAGCAGATGCAATGGCAGGGTTGGCTTCGATAAAGGCTTTTCCAAACCAACGCTCAGTAGTGGGTATTGCCAAGGCTTCACAGCCTTTTTGTTTGGCTATTTCCATTCGCTCATTCCATTGATTAAAAAATGGCGTTGGTGCATCTGCTCTGGCATCACAAATACATAAACTAAATAGTCTTGAGGCGTGATGAATGCCCAAACCAAAACCAATCATGCCGCCCAGGGATAGCCCAACAAAATGGGCTTTATCAATCTTCAAGGCATCTAGCACTGCAATCACATCAAGTCCAAGCTCATCCAGATTGTATGGTGGGGGTGGGGCGCTTGATTGGCCATGTCCACGTGCATCCATGGCAATTGCTCGCCAACCTTTGTTAGCGAGAAGGCTTAATTGACTTGTCCACATCATGCTACTAGCCAGGATCGAGTGCGTTAACACCACGACTGGCCCGTTGTCCTCACCTTGCTGGGTGATAGCAATGGTTCCAGATGGCGTTGTGATATTGGATTTGCGAATTGGATGACTCATAAATTGACTTGGATGTAATGGTTAATTGCTATGTTTTGCATCGACATTAATTTCTCGGCCTAGTCCAATAGCTTCGTTCACACGAGGCATCACCTCATGCGCCATTAACTCCATTGAGCGTCTGCCTAGGTTGGGGTCTACCAAATCCATTCCGGCATATACCAATTCACCGAAGTCGCCTACCTGTGCACGCAAGGCGAGTATTTTGTCTACTACTTCGTTGACTGTGCCGCTAATGACGAGCTCATCTAGAATATTGTCTAGCGAGATGGCTTCATCAGGTTCTTCACGATGCTTCTTAAAGATCACATGACGATTAGAGATCTTCATCTTAGTGAGCATTTGTTTGTAGTAGTAACGATAGGGGCTATTTGCATCACTTCCACCATAACTTTTTGCAATCTCTGAGGTGTCACCCACAAATACGGTACGAGCAATTCGCCACTCAGCTGGGTTTGCTTTTACGCCAACCGATGATTTACCTTCAGCATAGTTATTCCAATGACTAGGTAGCCAATGATTCATTAAGAAGTTGGCTGACATGGGATGAAAATCTCGTTGTCCCATCGCAATGACACCTTTAGAAAATGGTGCCACTACAGTGCCCACGATTTCAGGATAGGGTTTTTGGTAAGGCTTCATCAGATAGCCTCGACCAATATCCAGAACCATGGTTTCCTTGGTGCTCACTTTAAAGCGATTATCAGGAAGGTCTATGTCATAAGGGGGCTCTCCCGCCCAAATGGCTAAGATCACGTCAATCGCTTCGGCAAATAGCTTGTTACGATCCTCATTGAGCATGCCTAGTGCCTCAGCATCTGAAGCCAGAGCTCCAGGACTAATACCAAAAATAAATCGACCCTTTGCGAGGTGGTCGAACATAGCCGCCTGAGAAGCAATCAAGGTTGGATGAGCATGCGAGAGGTTAGAGGTGCCGCTACCTAATTTAATATTTTTTGTATGGAATATCAGAGTGGCCAAGAACAACATGCTGTTGGTAACATTTTCAGCTTTATCAGTGAGATGTTCACCAATAAAGGCATCATAAAAACCTAGGGCATCAGCATAGATAATCGTATCTCTATCTTCATGTAACAGCTCTGTGTTATCGCGGTGTAGGGGATGCAACGGCATCGTAAAGTAACCCAGTCTCATATCTTTCTCTCTATATGTTTATAAATACCGCTTAGCTTATTCTGGCTTAATGCCTGCTCGTTTAACCATGGCAGCCCAATTCTGAATCTCTTTCACGACATAACTTTGGTAGCTAGTGCTAGATATCTTGGATGGTTCCATACCAATTTGATTTAATCGGGTAATAAATTGGGGATCCTTATTGGCATCAGCCATGACATTTTCAAGGTAAGAGTTAACTTCTTTGCTAACTCCAACTGGCGCACCCAGTCCAAGGAAAAATCCTAAGCTATAACCAGGATACGTTTCAGCAATTGTGGGGACATTAGGCCATGCGCTATATCGACTTGCCTCTGTTACAGCGAGAACATTGACTTTACCACCCTGGATCTGAGCCATGGCTGGCAAGTACTCCATGAAGATCACCTGAATTTGATTGCCATAAAAATCCTGAATAGCGTTGCTAATCGATTTATACGGAACGCCTGTCATTGGCGCATTGGTTTTTAATTTAAATAGCTCAGCAGTGATTTGTGAGGATGAGTTGTAGTAGCCAAAGAAGACTTGGCCTGGATTTGCTTTGGCAAAGCGCACCAATTCCGCCAAGGTTTCTATTTTTAAATCTTTATTCACTAAGACGACCGATGCGGAGGTTCCAAACGACCCAATGTTTTTAAAATCTTTAACTGGGTCGTAGGGTACCTTTTTATATAGACTTAGATTGGCGGCAATGGTCGTATTAGTGGTTAATAACAAGGTATAGCCATCAGCTGGTGCATTTTTGACGTACTCAGTTCCAATCATGCCATTTGCGCCTGGCTTATTCTCGACGATGACTGATTGCTTAGATTTATCTTCAAGGTATAAACCAAAATTACGCGCCATAATGTCTGCGGATCCACCCGGCCCAAACGGCACAATAATTTTGATCGATTGGTTTGGGTAGTTATTGGTTTGTGCGCTTGTAATGCCACACATACTTATTAAGATTAAAATCCCTGTAAGCCAAGCAATGCTGTGGCGAGGATGTGGAATTCTGGTTAGAACCATTTTTTTGCCTGTCTCCGTAAAATCATTCAATCAGGCAACAAATTTACCTTGAAATCGTTTAGTCTGCTACAAACCTAAATATGAGAGTTTACGGAGGCTTTATGGATCTTCAATTATCTAAAGCAAGGATTATCCGGTTATTCGCTGCATTGACATTAATGAACTGCGGAGGGCTTATGGCTGCTGAATTGAAATTAATTGCTTCCACCGGCCTATATTCGGCATTACAAGAAATGCTCCCTGGTTTTGAGGCTAGCACTGATATGAAAGTGGTCGCAAGTTATGACACCTCCAATTTGATCTTCAAGAGGATTAAGGCAGGCGAGACTGCGGATTTGGTGATTCTGACGCATGCGGCTATTAACGATTTAATGCTCGACGGTAAGGTCTCTAAACAGGGTGGTAAGGACTTAGCTAGCTCCGGGATTGGCTTAGCAGTTCCAAGCGGCACGCAGCATCCTGATATCAGCACTCCCGAAGCGCTTAAAAATACACTCTTGCAAGCTAGGTCGGTTGCATACACTGCGACAGGGGCGAGCGGAGTATATTTTCTGTCGGTACTGAATCAACTGGGAATTGCTGAGCAGATTAAAGCTAAGTCCATTACTCCTGACGGTGGACATATTGCCAAACTGGTAGCCGCTGGCGATGCCCAAGTGGGCGTGCAAATGAAAGGGGAGTTATTAGGTATACCCGGCGCAGAGTACATCGGTCCTTTACCTGCACCCCTGCAGATGAAAACAGTATTTACGATTGGCATATTTGCAAATTCTCCAAATACCGCCAATGCCACCCAATTGATTCAATACTTGACGCTACCTTCTCAGACCTCTGTATATCAAAAGCTAGGGATGGAGCCGATCAGGTAGCCATGATTACCCTTTAGTTTGCAAATCGATACTGGATTAGTGTTTATAGTCATAGAATTCATTAATAAAAAAATATAATAAAAAATATGAGGAGACTGGAAATGAAGCGTCGCAACCTACTTACAGTTCTATTTGGCATTACTGCGCTAATGTCAGCATCGCAAGTGTTTTCACAAACGGCTGCTTGGCCTAATAAGCCAATCAAAATGATTGTTCCCTTCGCACCTGGTGTATCACCAGACGTTGTAGCTCGCATTATTGCGGATAAGTTAACGCAATCTTTAGGTCAGCCAGTGATCGTAGATAACAGACCTGGAGCTGGTGGCATGATCGCTGGTGAAGCTGCTGCTCTCGCACCAGCGGATGGCTACACTACATTTTTTACCGTTAAAGCGGTGATGGCGATTGCGCCTAATGTATATCGCAACGCAAAATTTAATCCGATTAAAGACTTCAAGCCGGTATCACAAATTTTAACGGTACCGCATGTGATTACAGCAGCACCGAATGCCCCGTTCAGCACCATGCAGGAGTTGGTGGACTACGCCAAGCGCAACCCAGGCAAGGTTGATTACGCTTCTTTGGGTGTCGGGTCGCAGCCGCATATTGCGATGGCAACTTGGGCGAACAAACTTGGCATTGACTTAAACCATGTACCTTATAAAACCAATCCTGCAACGGATGTGATGGCTGGTATCGTGCAATTGTCTTTGGAGGCATCGACTACTGCTATCCCCTCAATTAAGGGCGGCAAGATAAAGGGTATTGCGATTTCAGGTCCAGAGCGGTTGGCAGTTTTACCCAATGTGCCTACCGTTACTGAGTATCGAGCTGATCTTGATCCAAATGGTGTCATTGGTAGTTCATGGCATGCTGTATTTGTTCCAACGGGCACACCTCCTGAAGTGATTAATAGGCTTAATGTCGAGATTGTGAAGATCGTCAAAACTGCCGAAGTTCAGGAGAGGCTCTTGGCATTAGGTCTTACACCGACTGGAACCTCTGCGGGTTATATGTCATCGACACTGGCAACTGACTATGATTATTGGGGCAAGTTAATCAAAGGCATGAATATTCAACTGGATTAACTGACATCGGAATTTAATACCCATGAAAGACATCATTCTTATTACTGGCGCTAGTCGTGGTATAGGTGCGCAAATTGCTCTGCTAGCTTCTCAAAAAGGTTATCGCGTTGCTTTAAATTATTTGCGTAATAGCGAGGCTGCTAATGCGGTAGTAAGGAAAATTACTGACAGTGGAGGCGAGGCGATTGCTTTGCAAGCAGACGTTGGGCAATCTGATTCAGTAAAAAAAATGTTTCAAACTCTTGATCAGACTTGGGGCGTACCACATGTGCTTGTAAACAATGCTGGCCTACTCACCAGCTTTAGAGTGGAAGATGTCAATGAAGACAACATCGATGAAATCTTTCGAGCCAATGTCTACAGTGCGTATTTTTGTTCTCGCGAAGCGATATTGCGTATGTCTACAAAAAAGGGTGGTTCGGGTGGCGTAATTGTGAATATTTCTTCTGTCGCTTCTCGCTTGGGCGGCTTGGGTGGTGGCTCAGCTTATGCTGCCACTAAAGGTGCGATCGATTCATTCAATCTGGCTTTGGCTAAAGAACTTGGGTCCGAAGGGATTAGAGTCAATGCCATACGCCCCGGCTTAATACGGACGACGATTCATGAAGCTCAGGGTGGGCTAGCCCACATAGAACAGGTAGCCAAAACCGTCGTTCCTTTGGGACGCATGGGCGTACCTGAAGAAGTGGCTCAAGTGGTCATGTGGCTTGCATCAGATGCTGCATCGTACGTTCACGGCACAACTATTGACGTGGCTGGTGGGCGATAAATATAACGGGCTGATTGTAGCCATTTTTGTTTTAGGAGAATTGATATGTCGCTACGACATAAAGCCATTATTACGTGTGCACCTACAGGGGCGATTCATACGCCCAGCATGTCTGAATATCTACCGGTGACTGCAAAAGAAATTTCTACTGCAGCGATAGAAGCTGCTGAGGCGGGCGCCGCCATTTTGCATCTACATGCGAGAGATCCTCAAAACGGTAAACCTTCTCAAGACCCAGCTTTGTTTTTACCTTTCTTAGAAGAAATTAAATCGAAGACGAATGCAGTGATTAACTTAACCACTGGTGGCAGCCCTCATATGTCAATAGAAGAGCGCATGAGGCCGGCTACCCAGTTCAAGCCAGAGCTTGCATCTCTCAATATGGGTTCGATGAATTTCGGTCTCTTTCCAATGATGGATCGATTCAAAGAGTTCAAATATCCTTGGGAAATAGAGCATCTTAAAAACAGTCGCGACTTAGTGTTTAAGAATACCTTTAGCGACATCGAAAATATTCTCAAAATGGGAAGCGCTAATGGCACTCGCTTTGAGTTTGAGTGTTATGACATTAGCCATCTTTATAGCTTGGCTTACTTCTTGGATAAGAAATTAGTCGCTCCACCCTTATTTATTCAATCGGTCTTCGGAATTTTGGGTGGAATTGGACCTCATCCAGAAGATTTAATGCATATGCGTCGAACAGCTGATCGATTATTTGGTGATAACTATCAATGGTCCATTCTTGGTGCGGGACGTCACCAACTTCCATTGGCAACCATGGGCGCAGCAATGGGTTCAAATGTACGCCTTGGTCTAGAAGATTCCTTATGGATTGGGCCGGGCTCTTTGGCGCACTCGAGCGCCGATCAAGTCAGAAGGGCTCGTACCGTATTAGAGGCCTTGAGTATTGATATTGCAACGCCAGACGAAGCAAGAAAAATATTGAAGTTAAAAGGTGGCGATAAAGTCAATTTTTAATCAATCTTGATAACTTGCCGTCATCATTAGCCAAGCCCTCATCAGAAATGATGGGGTTTTTATTTGGTCAATAGGATTTTATTACCAATGCGTTCGTGGTATTAATGTGCATTGATAAAATACCGATTCTTAGTTGGGCCTCACAGTGAAGTTGCTGAGCTGACAAATGGAGAATGAGAGAAGCTTCAATATCATCTATAGAAAACTATTGCATTCATTGCGCCACTTAAAGTAACGCTTATCAATGTATGACAATACTTTGGAGCAATGAAGTGTTAGATGGTTGCTCCAAAAATCTTTTGGTTTTGATAACCAAAGAGTGAGCTAGCATTTCTTATGATCTTATAAATCTAGTCACACAAAAGCTCACACACCGATATTTATGAGATGTAACCTCTTGAAATCCTAATAGTTTTCTTTGGATGTCTGCTCTCATAACCAGAGAACCTAAACGTAATCTAAAACTAATCAAAAGCTAGCTTTTGAGATTAAAAGTGAGATTTGGTCATTTGAGCGGTACTTAAAGTAACGCTGGGCATGCTAAAAAGTGTGTAGGCAATTACTGCACACTTTCTCTGGCGATACCAATAGATTGTGGTCTGAGGGGCTGCTTCCGGCCAATAATGGACCCCCTTCTAAGGAAGAGGCAATTTTCTATCCGACCTAGCCTTCACGGTAACTCTAATCTTCCAGATCTCAAAAAATTTGCAATAATAGTTTATCGGGCGAAAAATTTTATATGCCCTTAGTTAGCCTTTCATTTTCTGGTGAAATTTATGAATATTAAGAATGTCAAGGAACGCGCATTTGCAATGCCGCTGACCAATCCCTCTTATCCAAAGGGCCCTTATGAATTTCGTAACCGAGAATATTTTATTGTTACCTACCGTACTGATCCAGTGGCATTAGCGAATGTATTGCCAGAACCTTTAATTGCTCCAGATCCAATCGTGATGTTTGAGTTTATTAAAATGCCCGATTCAACCGGCTTTGGGGATTACACCGAATCAGGGCAGGTTATTCCAGTGCAATTCAATGGTGAGAGCGGTTCATATGTTCATTCCATGTACTTAAATGATGATGCGCCCATTGCTGGTGGCCGTGAAATTTGGGGCTTTCCTAAAAAAGAGGCTGAACCAAGCGTTGATCATGAAGGAGAGGCCATCGTCGGTAAGTTGCATTATGGGAGTGTGCTGTGTGCCACTATGACGATGGGTTTCAAACACCGCGCGCTTAATAAGCTAGACATTGAAACCGCTCTTAAAAAACCGAACTACGTGCTGAAGATTATTCCTCACGTTGATGGCGAGCCTCGTATTTGTGAATTAGTTCGTTATTACCTTAAAAATATTACCGTCAAAGAAGCATGGACCTCACCTGCAGATCTTCAACTTTTTAATCATGCTTTGGCTGATGTTGCAAAACTACCCGTCCTAGAGGTTTTATCGTCTAAGCATTTTTTGGTGGATCTCACTCTAGACCTAGGTGAAGTCGTGCATGACTATATGACTGATTAATTAATTGATTTTATTCGCCTCAATTGATCCTAATTACTACTTCAGTCGGGTTGTCCTTATCTAGTGCCAAAAAGGTAGATGTCAATACATACTCCTAAAACCTACTAGTTTTAGGCTCTTTGACTTATACGCAACTTGCGTATAACCAGAGAACCTAGACTCGACCTAAAACAGACAAAAAGAAAGCATTTGAGATAAAAAAAGAGGTTTGGTCATTTAAGCGTTACTTTAAGTAACGCTTGGGGTGCTAAAAAGTTTGTAGGCAAACTCTACACACTTTCAATGGTAACCCAAATAGATTTTGGTCTGAGGGGCTGCTTTCGCCCTTGAATTCAACTGATCGATGCAACACACTACAAACTGCGTAAGCAAAAGGAGTGTTGCTCATGAAACAACGACCTCGAATCTATTACACCGCCACTCAAAGAGAGTTGATGTGGGATCGCTGGCAAAAAGGCGATAACC
>CAIMXN010000249.1 GCA_903845455.1 uncultured beta proteobacterium
GATACCGCTATTCGTGGGCATGATCTTGACGAAGCAAAAGCTCTAGAGGCAAAAAAACGCGCAGAAGAGGCAATGCAAAACCGTGGCACTGACTTTGATTTGGCCTTGGCCCAGTCTGAGTTTGCTATGGCAGCTGCACAGCTGGCTGCAATTGCACGCTTTCGTCGTAAAAAATAATTACAGGCCAACCACTTGCTGTTAAATGATCGCTTTTTAAAAGCTTGCCTTGGCGAAGCGGTTGATCAAACACCGGTTTGGCTCATGCGCCAAGCTGGAAGATACCTTCCTGAATACAACGCCACACGTGCTAAAGCCGGAAGCTTTCTCGGACTCGCTAAAAATCCTGCTTATGCTACTGAGGTAACCCTTCAGCCCTTGGATCGCTATCCATTGGACGCAGCGATTTTGTTCTCCGATATTTTGACCATCCCCGATGCCATGGGATTGGGATTGAAATTTACCACCGGTGAAGGCCCGAGTTTTGATCACCCTTTGCGCACTGAAGAGGCGGTTAAAAAATTACGTGTTGCCGATATGGATCAACTGAAATATGTATTTGATGCTGTATCAGAAATTCGTAAAGCATTAACTTCCGATGGTAATCAGCGCGTGCCTTTGATTGGCTTTTCTGGAAGCCCATGGACATTAGCCTGCTACATGATTGATGGGTCTAGTTCTGATGACTTCCGTCACGCTAAAACCATGATGTTTAGTCGCCCCGATTTATTGCAGCACATCTTAGATATCAATGCCCAATCAGTGGCAGCATATTTAACCGAGCAAGCAAAAGCTGGGGCACAAGCGCTGATGATTTTTGATACCTGGGGCGGAATGCTGCCAGATGGCTGGTATCAAAAAATGTCCCTAGCTTCAATGCAAAAAGTAATCGCTTTATTGCCGCGTGAACACGAAGGCAGAAAAATACCCATCATCATGTTTACCAAAGGTGGCGCCATTTGGTTAAACGATATGGCACAGGTTGGCGCTGATGTTATTGCAATGGATTGGACGATGTCGCTTAGCCGTGCTCGTAGACAACTGCTGGCACTTAATAAGCCTCTAGCATTACAAGGCAATCTAGACCCTCTAATCCTATTCTCTGAGCCAAAAGAAATAGCTGCACAGGCAAACCTCATCTTAGAGGATTTGGCGAGCGCTCCAGCCCTTAAGCCTGGTTTGCATCCACTCGATGGCCACATATTTAACCTAGGCCACGGGATCTCCCAATTTACCCCTCCTGAAAGCGTTACCGCATTGACAGAGGCGGTGATGCAGCGTTCAAAGGCTCTTAGATCAAAGCAATAATCCTGAGTAGCTACTCACTTAGGTTTGAAATTTTGATGAAAGTTATGCACAGATGGGCGCTTCAATCAAAATTCATGAAGATTGCGAATAAATATAAACATTCACTTTTGAAGTATGATCTAAGTTATTGATCTATATGTATTTTTAATAAAAAGCTTAAAAACGGTGCAAAATGGGATAGCTGTTAAATTAGCTTATAAATCAGAATCTTTGGATGATATCCACAGACTTATCCACA
>CAIMXN010000250.1 GCA_903845455.1 uncultured beta proteobacterium
AAATTTGGCTTCTTATTGGATGCCTTGCAATATGGTGCGCCTCCGCATGGTGGTATTGCGTTTGGTTTGGATCGTATCGTCACGATGATGACTGGTGCCGAATCAATTCGTGATGTGATTGCTTTTCCTAAAACACAACGTGCACAATGTTTATTGACTCAAGCGCCTAGTCCAGTCGATGAACGTCAGTTGCGTGAGTTGCATATTCGTTTACGTCAAGTAGCTCCTGCTGCTTAATTGACTTAGTAAGCTAGGTTAGTATCGGCCATATCTTGAAAATCCCCGTCTCGGTTTTAGTAGTGATCTATAAATTGAATGGGGAGGTTTTGCTGATTGAGCGCGCCGATCGTACTAACTTTTGGCAGTCGGTCACAGGTAGCCTAGATTTCCCTGGTGAAAATTTAGCATTAGCTGCTTCGCGTGAAGTATTAGAAGAGACGGGAATTGATGTTGTACGCTTGCCCCCAGGAGCATTGCAAGACATGCATCATCAGATCAAATACGAGATCTATCCAGCATGGCGTCATCGTTACGCGCCTGGAGTACTCGAAAATACTGAGCATTGGTTTTCCCTGGAAGTACCGGAAAATATTGAAGTTGTTCTTGCTCCAAGGGAGCACGTTGCCCATCAGTGGCTCCCTTATCGCGAAGCTATTGAAAAGTGTTTCTCACCTAGTAACGGTGAAGCTATTCTTCGATTGTTTTCTGCGCGCCAGTGAAGAAGTCACTAAGATAGAAGCATGAGACATTCATCAGGGCGCCACCCTACTGGCGTTGAATCAAAATCTTTTCAACGCGGTGATTGGCGAGTTATTCGTGATTTATTGCCATACTTGTTGGAATATAAATTTAGAGTGGGAATCGCCCTAAGTTGTCTGGTCCTTGCTAAGGTCACCAATCTTGGCATTCCGATTTTGATGAAGCGTCTGATAGATGCGCTTAATATCAAAGCAAATTCTCCGGAAGCATTATTAGTAGTGCCGGTGGGGTTATTACTGGCCTATGGAGCGTTGCGTATTTCTGCATCGCTATTTACTGAGTTACGTGAAGCCCTGTTTGCTCGCGTTACACAAAATGCTGTGCGTAAGGTGGCACTGCGGGTCTTTGAACATCTACACTCGTTGGCTTTGAGTTTTCATTTAGCTCGTCAGACAGGTGGTGTGAGCAGAGATATTGAACGTGGTACGCGTGGTATTCAGTCATTGATTGCTTATTCTTTGTATAGCATTCTCCCAACACTGATTGAGTTTTGTTTAGTACTTGGTTACTTTGCATATTCATACAATATTTGGTTTGCTGCTATTACCTTAACTGCTTTAGTGATATACATTGCATTTACGGTTGTGGTGACAGAGTGGCGCACGCATTTCCGGCGCACCATGAATGATATGGACTCTAAGGCGAATCAAAAAGCCATTGATTCCTTGCTGAACTTTGAAACAGTAAAGTACTTTGGTAATGAGGCTTTCGAAGCTGGTCGCTATGATGAAAATTTAGCGCGCTATCAAGTAGCCGCTGTGAAGTCGCAAAAGTCTTTGGCAGTTTTAAACCTCGGGCAGCAGACCATTATTGCGATTGGTCTAGTGTTGATTTTATGGCTTGCCACTCTCGGTGTAATCGATGGCAGTATGACTTTGGGCGATTTTGTTCTGGTTAACACTTTGATGATTCAACTCTACATCCCCCTGAACTTCTTGGGCGTGATGTATCGAGAGATTAAACAGTCCTTAGCCGATATGGACCGGATGTTCGCATTGCTTAATACCGAAAAAGAGATAGCCGATAAGCCTCATGCAAAGCCCTTACATATTGCAAACTATTCATATGGTCCAGACGTCCGCTTTGAGCATGTTTCCTTTTATTACGATCCAAAGCGAGAAATCTTGCATGATGTGAGTTTTAATATTCCTGCTGGCACCATTACTGCAGTTGTTGGACAAAGCGGTGCAGGCAAAAGTACTTTGGCAAGATTGCTATTCCGTTTCTACGATATTCAGGCGGGAAAGATCTTAATTGATGGCCAGAATGTTTTGGATGTCCAGCAAGCCAGCCTCAGAAAAGCGATTGGTATTGTTCCTCAGGATACGGTGCTCTTTAATGACACCATTGGTTACAACATCGCTTATGGCAATCCAGAGGCTTCCATTGCAGAAGTCCACGAGGCTGCTAGGGCAGCTCAAATTGATGGGTTTATCAAACATTTGCCCGATGGTTATGAAACTCAGGTTGGCGAGCGTGGTCTTAAATTATCAGGCGGTGAAAAGCAGCGGGTTGCGATTGCTCGTACCTTACTGAAAAAGCCTGCAATGTTAATTTTTGATGAGGCCACTTCAGCCTTGGATTCTAAGACAGAGCGCGCATTTCAAGAGGAGCTACTGAGCTTGGCTAAGAATCGAACGACCCTCATCATCGCCCATCGACTTTCTACTATCATCCATGCAGACCAGATTTTGGTGATGGATCATGGGCAAATTGTTGAGCGTGGAACGCATCTGGAGTTACTTTCTGCTAATGGACGCTATGCTGAGATGTGGCAAATGCAAGAGCGTGCAGCGCTTGATTAGAATAGCGATATGAATAAGCAAGAGATGATTTTGAAAAAAGCCTTTGCCACTGCAGTGGCAGTGGCTGATCCTCAAATCATCGTCCCAGAATATTTAGCCAAGATTTTTCCTGCAGGACAAGAGCCTCAGGGAAAATGCCTCATTGTTGGTGCCGGAAAAGCAAGCGCCTCTATGACTAGTGCATTAGAACGCCATGCCCAGCTTAACTGGCCAGAGGCAAAGCTTGAAGGCACAGTGCTTACTCGCTATGGCCATGGCTCACCAACTAAGCATATTCGGATTATTGAGGCTGGTCATCCGGTGCCTGATCAGGCCGGCATGGATGGTGCAAAAGCTATCTTTGATGCAGTTAATCAACTGAGTACTGGCGATGTATTGGTTGCTTTAGTCTCAGGTGGGGGTTCTAGTCTTTTGACCTTACCCCAGAAGGGTATCAGCATAGAAGATATGCGCAAAACGACTGAAGCGTTATTGCGGAGTGGCGCACCGATTGAAGAGATGAATGTCGTTCGTAAACACTTATCCGCCATTCTTGGTGGAAATTTGGCCAGACTAGCTATTGCCAGAGGTGCTCGGGTGGAGGCCTTGTTAATCTCTGATGTAACAGGTGACTTGCCGGCAGATATTGCCAGCGGCCCCTGCACGCCCGACTACTCAACTTATCAAGACGCCCTTAACATTCTGACCAAATATCATTTGGGTGACAAAACTATTCCACTTCCAGTGTTGAGTCACTTGAACAAAGGTAATGCTGGCGAAATTCCAGAGACCTTAAAGGAGATTGATGTACAAGGAACGCAAGTTAAGAATCATGTGATTGCTACTGCTTATAAAAGCTTGGAAGCAGCAGCTGATTATGTTCGTACGCAAGGCTATGAGCCAATTGTCTTGGGCGACACGATTACTGGAGAAGCTCAAGAGGTTGCCACGGAGCAGGCTGTCATTGCACGTCAGCATCTTGGCAAGTCAGTGGCATTGATTTCTGGTGGCGAGTGCACTGTCACTTTGCCTGTTGGCATAAAAGGGCGTGGCGGCCGTTGTAGTGAATTTTTGCTTGCTCTGCTTGCTGCAACGGACGACATGCCTAACTTGGCAGCCTTAGCTGCAGATACCGATGGTATTGATGGCAGTGAGAAGAATGCAGGTGCTTGGTTTACGCCTGAGCTTCGACGGGCAGCCATGGATCAAGGTTTATTACCAGAACCATATTTGGTGGCACATGATTGTTATGGATTTTTTGCACAATTAGATGCTTTAGTAGAAACTGGCCCTACACTGACTAATGTGAATGATTTTCGCATCATCTTGATTGATACTGAATAGCTATGGCAACGAACCCAACTCAAATTGAACTGATCCAGCCAGATGACTGGCATTTACACATTCGTGATGGCGAAGTCATGAAAGATGTATTGGCAGATACGGCGCGTCAATTTGCCCGGGCCATCATCATGCCGAATTTGAAGCCACCCGTTACAACAGTAGATTTAGCAAATGCGTATCACGCTCGTATTCAAGAGAAGTTAAAAGCATTAGGGATCAATAGCTTCACACCTTTAATGACTTTGTATCTCACCGATAATACGTCTGCAGATGAAGTGCGCAAGGCTAACGTTGCAGGTATTGCAGCCTTTAAGTTATACCCTGCAGGTGCCACAACGAATAGTGATGCTGGCGTAACTGATTTAAAACATTGCCATGACGCCCTAGAAGCAATGCAAGCTGTGGGTATGCCACTACTTGTGCATGGTGAAGTGACCAGTTCTGAAATTGATATCTTTGATCGTGAGGCAGTATTCATTGATCAAGTTCTAGAGCCTTTACGTCAAGACTTTCCTGAGCTCAAAATTGTGTTTGAGCACATCACCACTTTGCAGGCAGCGCATTATGTGCGAGATGCTGCCACTGGTGGAAAAAATACGATTGGCGCCACCATTACCCCTCAGCACTTGTTGATGAATCGTAATGCAATATTTTCGGGTGGTATTCGTCCACATCACTATTGCTTGCCGGTGCTCAAACGTGAAGAGCATCGCATTGCATTACTTGAGGCAGCTACGAGTGCTAACCCACGCTTTTTCTTGGGAACGGATAGCGCTCCGCATTCTAAGGGTGCCAAAGAGACTGCCTGTGGTTGCGCTGGTTGCTACAGTGCATTCAATGCCTTGGGTTTATATGCCGAAGCATTTGAGAGTGTTGGCAAGTTAGATAAGTTAGAAGGTTTTGCGAGTTTTTTTGGCCCTGATTTTTATTCTTTGCCACGTAATACTAAAAAAATTACCCTAGTGAAGCAAGCTCAAAGCATTCCGCATGAGCTACCTTTAGGTGATGCCACAATTGTTCCGCTACGCGCAGGTGAAACCATTGCCTGGTCGCTTGCCTAGCTAATTTTTTCCATACCCAGCACTTTTTCAAACCAAATTTCTCTGACTGCGTTAGACTGCAGGCGCAGAGTCAATTGGGCAATCGCCGCTTCTTTATTGAGGGGGAGGAAAGTCCGGACTCCATAGGGTAGGGTGATGGCTAACGGCCATCCACGGCGACGTGAGGAATAGGGCCACAGAGACGAGCGTATTTAGTTACGGTGAAACGCGGTAACCTCCACCTGGAGCAATCCCAAGTAAGCAGACGATGAGGCTTCCCGCTGAGTCTGCGGGTAGGGAGCTTGAGCCGTCAGGTAACTGCCGGCCTAGAGGAATGATTGCCCCTAGATTGAAAAGTCTAGGCGACAGAATCCGGCTTATCGATTGACTCTGCACTTATTCCGAAATGACTTCTACGCTGTAAGTGAGTTCAGCTGTTTTAGCCATCATGATGGTGGCAGAGCAGTATTTTTCATGAGAAAGCTTCACAGCGCGATCTACTTTAGTCTGATCAAGCCCTTTGCCTTTTACTTGAAAGTGCAAATTAATCTTCGTAAATACTTTGGGGTCTTCCGCAGCTCGTTCAGCCTGCAGGGTTACATCGCAAGCGCTAACTGCTTGTCTGGATCTTTGTAGGATTAAAACCACATCAAATGCTGTACAGCCCCCTGCACCAGCTAACAGCAGCTCCATTGGTCTTGGTGCTAGGTTCCTGCCACCCGCTTCTGGGGAGCCATCCATATTCAGGAGGTGACCACTACCAGTTTCTGCTGAAAAAGCCATGCCGCCAGACCCCAACCAAGAAACTTTGCATTCCATATTAGCAATCCCTAACTTTATAAATTAATCAATGTTTTCAATAGTTTACCAATTTGTATAGAATTAAGTTGCTGCAAGGCAACATAAAAAACTTGATTTTGGTCAATATTCTTGCATTGCACCATAGTTTTTGTGTAGAATAACCATATTGGTAGTCAGTCTTATATAAGAGATTGATTTACCTCCCGATGTCTCCTCCACCCAAACAAAGGTGGATTCCAACCCAGGACTCGTTCCTGGGTTTTTTTTAGGTTACAATTCAAGGCTTTACTGAATTACCGATTAGTCAGCGGTAATTGTTTTACCAGTGAAATTACAGAATCTGCGAGCTTGCAAATATAAGCAGGGCCAAGGTGGATGTAGTTTGATTGGGGTATTTTTTTGACTATAACAATTTGAGAAATCATGAAAACTTTTTCTGCAAAATCCCATGAGGTAGTGCATGAATGGTTCGTGATTGACGCTACGGACAAAGTCCTCGGTCGTGTCGCCAGTGAAGTGGCACACCGTCTAC
>CAIMXN010000251.1 GCA_903845455.1 uncultured beta proteobacterium
GCTCAAGATGCCTTAGGTAATACGGCTAATCCAGAAAAAATAGCCAATCCAGATAATTTAAAGTTCTCTGAAAAACTCCGCACTTTATTTATCGGTGAAGATTCAAATTCTCATGTAAATAATTTTCTGTGGGCCTACAACGTAGATACCCACAAATTAAGCCGCATTATGTCTATGCCTTCTGGGGCTGAAGCAACTGGATTAGGCATTATCGATAATCTCAATGGCTTCATGTACATCACTAGTAACTTCCAGCATGCAGGTGATTGGGCTCCTAAAACGCATGATAAAGTGAAAGGTGTTCTTGAGCCATTGATTCGTCAAAACTACAAAGATCGCTTTGGATCGGCCGTCGGCTATTTAACTACAAGCAATGGCGCCGTTACAGTAAATTAAATCTAGGGGTCTGACTCCTAGAATCATTCCATGCTTCTATAACTTCTATATAAATACATTCGCCAATCAAGACTTAATCTAAGTAGATATTATTCTCACGAACAATTTGCTCGTATCTTTTTAACTCTGTTTTAATGAAATCAGCAAACTCTACTTGCGATAATGCACTGACAGTGACACCTCTTGATCTGGCTAGGTCACGAAATTCCGTACCCTGGATGATCTTGTTGATTCCTAAATTGAGTTTTTTAATAATGTAACCCGGTGTGCCAGCAGGTGCAAAAATACCCTGCCATCCATCTGAATTAAATCCAGAATATAGCTGAGCAATTGGTTGGACAGTCGGCAACACCTCAACTACTTTGGGTCCACCTATAGCAATAGCCTTTAATTTTCCAGCTCTGATTAACTCTAAGGTAGCTGTTGTGGTATCAAATGCCATCTGTATTTCATTGGCCATCAATGCAGTCAGCATCTGTCCTGAGCCCCGATATTGGACGTGCGTTACCTCAAAGCCGGCAGCCTTTTGTAACATAGCCATCGCCAAATGTGGCCCAGAGCCATTGCCGTAAGAGCCATAGTTAAACTTTTTAGGGTTCTTGCGAACATAGTCAACTAGTTCATTTAAATTATTCGCTGGAAAATTAGGCGTAGTTAATAAAAGATAGCTAATGGATAGCGTTTGCGCTACTGGAATTAAATCCTTTTCTGTATCGAATGAAATCTTTTGCACAAACGGATTGATCACAATTTGGGATGCTGTATTCAGGAGTGTATAACCATCTCCGGGGGCATGAACTACTGCCTCAGCAGCCACAGTACCAGCCGCCCCAACTTTATTATCAACAATAAATCCCTGTTTGAATCCATCTTGTAGTTTCGAGCTAATTGCTCGCGTATACAGATCTACAGAGGAGCCGGCTGGATAACCCACAATCATTCTGACTGTGTGGTTCGGATAATCTTGTGACGAACAAATACTAGAAAAAATGATCGTTAAGACAAACAGTAGACTTTTAAATCGCATTGAAATTGCTCCTTAAATCCAGCCCATGGGTTGGAAAATATCTACTATATTCAATAAATTCAAAAAAATCTTAGTGCCGCTGTAGTGAACTCGCAAAACCTGACACATCGTGCAGACGGCATGCTCATCTTGATGATCTTTGAGAAAGGCATACTTTAACCAGACCCCTTGGCAAACTACGCGGCGGTCCTTTTTAGGATCTCGCGCTCTTCAGTGGCACGTCTTAGCTCCACCTCCAGTCTTTTGAGCTTGGCTGTGATCATCTTGAACTCTTCTATAAATCGTCTTATGGCACTCATTAAACACCACCTGATAGACTAAATATTAGGCTAGAAAGTGTTTATAGAAGTGGTAGTGATTCAAATAGATTTTTCCAAAATCTTAGATAACTTTTCATAACGCTTGATCGCCAGCTTTGTTGGAAAGATTTTCTTTTTTCTACCATCCCCCGAATCAAGGACTTGTTTTAGATAGCCTAATGTAATTAGTCTTTTTAAACGCCCATGCAAAGTAGCTTGTGAACTAATATGACTTAGCGCTAATAAATCGCCAACCAAAATTTCACTACCTTGTGAAAAAGTCATCATGATCCAGTCAAGCAAATGGGTTTCGATAGCATCTAATTTTTTTAAGCTACCTTTCTCCTCAAGAGCACTAATGCAATTAAGAAAACGTATATAAAAGAAATCAATTATTTCTTTTTTGGCCTGATGATGTGATTCAGTTGGGAGAAATTTATGTCTTGAAACTACCATTCAGCCTCCAAAAAATGAAACATTGAAATTCACTGTACCCAAGAAAGCGTATGTTATCCAATCAATTTTTGATGGTTATCAATACATTTTTGATATACCATCAAGCCTTAAGGAATCAATTAATGGCAAGGGGAATCACATAGGACCCAATCAAGGCTTTGGGGCTGTCATTCTATCGGGAACATCAGTACATGAGGCACAAAGGTAATCCCCCCCACCCCTCAATCATCAATCATCAATTCATTGCGTGGATAAATACAAAGTACAAGAGGCTAAAAATATGGGGCAATGAGAGGGGGCGCCCAAAACTCACTATAGGAGCTTGTTTTCTCTTTAATGCGATAAAACAGGAATAACATGGTCTAGACCGATGTGCACAAACCATTACCCCTCTGAAATCATCAGTACAAGGTGTATTTCAAATCGTTTGTATAAGCTTTAATATTAATGCCAAGAAATATTTTATTGTTTTCTACTTTCTAGCATTATTACAAAAATTATAAATAAGCATTTAAGTAGTAACTATCCTAAAAATTCCATGTCGCCAAGTTTGTGAACCAAGTATTTGAGGGTATTCACTTATATATGATCTATAATAATTATAGTTATAATAAATAAATTACATTATTAGGAAGAGTCAAACTACCGCATGATTTCATTCCTACGCAATCTATTCGCCCCTAGAGTTAGCTCTTTTATAGTCGTTGAAGTAGATTATTTGCGAAAGGTGGTTGTTTTAGAAGATCAGCAATTGAATCTACGGATAGAGATCCCCATTGGTGATAAACCTCTTAAAGAAGTTAAGGTCATCGAACCTTATGTCATCCTACTCACCTATGAAGATGGTAGCCAAAAGAAGAAAAAAATTCTGACATAGAGAAAGAAAATCACGATGTTTTTCGTTCACAGACAAAGAAGACAATTTGTTGTATACAAAGTGGATGCTCAACATAATGCGGTAGTAGTTGAGGATCTGTTATCTGGCTTGCGTATTGAAGTACCTTATGGCACAAGAGATCTAGCGCAAGCAGAATTTACTGATGAGTATGAGTTACACTTTATTTTTCAAGATGGTAGTGAAAAGTCTATCAATCTATTAATGCAAGGCTATTGATCAATATGATTTTAGGGATTTAGATTAGGCTTCAGGTAAGCAATATTTATTTCCAAAGAACCTGAGTGTTGATTGAGAATGTTGTGTAAATAATGACTTATTATTTACACAATCAGAATGAAGCAAAAAACACTGTGGCCTTGGCCTGGAAAAACAGATTACAAAACTTTTACCTACTCACTTAACTTCTTAAGATTGCGTTTCTTTGAGAGAAGCGCGTACTTCGTGTTCTATTAATTTCCAAATGCGATCTACTAAATGAACAAATGCTTGGGTTCGCTTAATTTCTATACCCCTAGGTCTTGGGAGATCTATCACAATTTCTTCGCGGATTTGTCCTGGTCTTGCGCTAAAGATAATAACGCGATCAGATAAAAAGACTGCCTCATCAATTTGGTGGGTTATGAGTAAAACGGTATTTTTACTTTTTTCCCAAATAGAAAGAAGTTCTGACTGCATGATTTCTCTCGTTTGTGAATCCAATGCAGCAAAAGGCTCATCCATTAAGAGAATAGAAGGCTTTACAGCCAATGCTCGCGCAACATTAACGCGCTGCCTCATCCCCCCTGATAGCTGGTGAGGAAAGTGGTGCTCAAAACCATTTAACTCTACTAAATTCAAATAATACGAAGCAGCTTCTTCAGCCTCTTTTTTATTCATGCCCGATAAAATGAGGCCATATGAAATATTCTGAATGACATTACGCCATGGCATAAGGGAATCATGCTGAAAAACCATCGCCCTATCTCTACCTGGTCCTTCAACCTTGTGATTCCCAACAAACACATCGCCTGAAGTAGCTTTAATCAGTCCATCAATGATGCGAAGCAGGGTTGATTTACCACTGCCACTTGCGCCAACAATTGAGACAAATTCACCAGAGGAAACTTCAAATGAAATATTCCGCAAAGCTTCTACAGAGTTTTTGGTTGGGCTTGTAAAAACCTGATGGACAGCCTTCACTTTAAGTATTTTTTCCATCTTTACTCCTGTCTCCATGGGGCAAGTCTTTTTTCTAAGGCAGTAAAAAATAAGCTTCCTAATAGACCCATAACACCTAAAACAATCACATAGGCTAGCAAAGTAGCAGTATCGAATGTCTGTCCAGCTGAAAGTATGGCAAATCCAAATCCAGCAAATGAGCCAAAGAACTCAGCAACTACAATTCCTACTAAACACCTAGCCCAGGCAACTCTAATGCCAGATACGATAAATGGCAGAGCATATGGAAATGTAACCGTGCTAAATAACTGCCATTGATTAGCATTGAATGATTTGGCTGCTTCAATCAGCGGTTTATCTGCAGCTCTTAGCCCAGCTTCGGTAGTTACAATGACAGGAAAGATTGCCACCAGAACTACAATCAATATCTTGGAAGCCAGCCCTAAGCCTAGCCATGCAATAAACAAAGGGGCTAGTGCAACGATCGGAACTGAATACATGGCGGTAAGAATGGGGCCTGCAGTCAAAGAAACTATCCTGCTGGAAGCCAATAACAAGCCTATCCCGATCCCTAGAAATACCGCGATAGGAAAAGAAACCCCAATAGCAATGAATGTGGAGGCAGCATTAGTCCAAAATCGACCATTGCGCAACTCTTTAAGAAGTGCCTCTATCACCTCATATGGGGGAACTAATAACAACTTATTGGTGACTAAGGTAGCCGTAAGGATTTGCCAAAATA